>DAONFA010000006.1 GCA_035403355.1 Candidatus Cloacimonas sp.
ATCGACCAGCATCAAATGAAAATAAGGTTCCGGTAAAAAAATATGGGAATGCCATCTATATCAGTGTTGACAGTGTAACCTATAGTGATAGTAATAACAACATTCCTGAATATAACGATACCGGTTACTATAGTGTAACTTTCAAAAATTTAGGTCAAGTTGCCTCCAGTTCCGCTACCGCTACTTTAACCTGTTCAACTGCCGGAATAACAATCACTGACGGAACGGAAACCCTTGCTGCTATTGCTGCGGGGGGAACTTTAGTAAAAAATAATGCTTTCAGTTTTACTGTGGCTAATAATATTTTAGACCAGCTGCAGGCAAACTTCAAAATTACTACCACTTCCGGAACTAATACCTGGGAATATAATTTTACTAAAACTTTTGCTGCTCCTGCTCTTGCTTTCGGAAATATAACTATCAGTGACCCGACAGGAAATAATAACGGTAATCTTGATCCCGGGGAAACAGCAACTTTAAGCATTCCCTTAAACAATTCCGGAGGTGCTAATTCCCTTGCCGGGTCAGCTTCTTTAACCTCTACTACCACTGGAATAACTATCAATAATGGTTCCGCCAGTTTTAACGCTATTACCGCTGGAAGCAGTGCTAACCTTACTTTTAGTATCAGTGCTGCCTCTTCAATGAGTCAAGGAACTTTAGCAGCACTTAATTTTAGTGCTACAGCCGGTGCCTATACAGCTGCTAAAACTCAAAATCTGGAAATTGGAGCTCCAACTGTTGTTACTATTGGAACCGGAACATCTACGCAGACCTATCCTCTGGATAGATATTATAACTATTCAGCTTTTGAGGCAATTTACCTGGCTTCAGAACTTCAATATGCCGGAACAATTAAGTCCCTTGGTTTTTATAAAGCCAATGGTAGTGATGTTAACCCTATTGAAGCAGTAACCATCTATATGAAAAATACTACTGAATCCTCTTTGAGCGATGGAACATATTCTACCACAGGATACACTCAAGTATATAGTGGAACCTTTACTAATAATGCTACCAGCGGATGGATGTCTGTTGATTTAAGCCCTCAATTTACTTGTAATGGTTCCAATCTGGCAATTTTGATTGTAAAGGGTAACCAGGCATATACTACCAGCTATCCTAACTGGACTTATACTACAGCAACTACAACTCGTG
Organism: Candidatus Cloacimonas sp.; assembly: GCA_035403355.1. NCBI lineage: Bacteria > Pseudomonadati > Candidatus Cloacimonadota > Cloacimonadia (SeqCode) > Cloacimonadales (SeqCode) > Cloacimonadaceae (SeqCode) > Cloacimonas (SeqCode) > Cloacimonas sp. (SeqCode). Next base: position 1,159 of record DAONFA010000006.1, read on the forward strand.
TTCGTTGTAGTCATAGTGATTCGGCTGCTCCAACAAGTTTGACCGGTTCTACCAGCTTGCCCAATATGCAAATAAAAATATTCCCTAATGCAAGTATTTTATACCCTCCTCAGAACTTAACCGCTGCTCCGGGAAATGGAAGTGTTATTCTTAGCTGGCAGGCACCTGTTTCAGGTCAACCAACAGGTTATAAAATATATAAAAATTCAGCACTGCTAACTACGGTTACCGGTCTAACCTATACAGATACGGCAGTAGTGAATGGCACAACCTACAGCTATTATCTTAAAGCTGTTTATGCAACTGGAGAATCAAGCTCTACTGCAACAGTTACAGCTACACCTTTCAATGTTTTTGAGACGGGTGCAATTATTGGAACCGGAACTTCCAGCACGGGAACAAATGAAGCATCTCCAATCAATGTTTATTATCAAAGCTTGCATGGCCAATCAGTTTATACAAAAGCTGAGTTGAATGCCGCCGGGGTAGTTAGCTCTGTATATATCTCTCAGCTGGGATTTAATGTTACTGGTTTGCCAGGTAAAACAATGCCGAATTTTGTGGTAAGAATGAAACATACCACAGCCACAGATGTTAGCAGTTGGATTGATAATACTAATTTGGTTACGGTCTATACTAATGCCAGCTATACTGTTTCCACAACCGGTTACAATATGCTGACTTTAAGCACGCCATTTTTATGGAATGGAACGGATAACATCTTAATTGATACAGCTTATGGTGTGATAGGCAGTTACAGTTCAACAGGAACAGTGCAATATACTTCTATAGCAAATGGTTATAGATTTACGCGTAATGATTCTGCTGATCAAACCAATGTGTTTAGCGGTGGTTCATCTTCCGTTTATAGACCTAATGTAAAATTATTCTTAACTGCCGTCTCCGGTAACCCTCAAATATCTGTAAATCCTGCTTCTTTTTCCTTTGGTTCAGTAGCAACAGGAACAACTTCCACCCAGAATTTCACGATTATAAATACCGGGGGGTCCACTCTAACTGGTTCTATAACAACTCCAACCGGTTATACCGTTTCTGCTGCTGCTAAAGAAATTCGTAATACTTTAAGCTTTTCTATTCCTGCAGGACAAAGCAAAAACTATATCTTAAGCTTCTCACCTGTTTCTGCAATCAGCTATAACGGCAATGTTACAATTTCCAGTAACAGCCAAACCCAATCCAATCTATCTTTACCGGTTACAGGTAGTGGATACATTCCTCCAACTATATCAGTAAATCCTAATGCCTTATCTGCAACTTTAACTACCGGAGCGGAAAGCACTCAGAATTTCACTATCAGTAATACCGGTTCACAAGCATTAACTTATTCTATTGCAGTAAGCGAAACTGATAGCAGAGATAAAGTTATCAGTCCTGTAAAAACAACTGGCAGTAAAAGCATTCAGGGCTCTACTTTAACTTTGAACGCAACGGAATATACTCCCGGAACAACGGTTAACTGGACTTTCACCGTAACCAATGCCAGCACCGATACAGAATGGCTGAAAGAAGTGATTGTTACTTTCCCTGCGGGAGTAACTGTTAATAGCGCTACTAATTTTGTTGGCGGTAGTGGTGGAGATTTAATTCCTGATCTAACAACCGGAACAGGTATTACCATTAGTTGGTTTGGTGAAACTGATTATGGATATGGTTTAATTCAGGGTTCAGAATCAGCTACTGCTACTGTAAATGTAACCATCGGTGCTTTGTTAACTACTCCAATTGTTCTTCCCTATACAATAAATGGCGATGTTTATGGTGCTGAGCCACATACTTTAAGCGGTGAGATTTCGCTTGCCTGTTCTCTTCTTCCTGTAGAATGGTTTACTGTAACTCCAAATAGCGGAATTATTACAGCCAGTGGTAATCAAACAATTAACGGTCATTTTTCCGCTGCGGGAATGGCAGAAGGCGTTTATAATGCAGTTTTAACTATTCAAAGTAACGATCCCGTTCATCCATTAAAAACCATTCCTGTAACGATGAATGTTTCTTCCGGTAATCACTCTCCACAGATAAATCTGCCGGAGAGCTTCAGTTTTGATAAAAACGGCACTTTGAATGTGAATTTTGCTTCCTACATCAGCGATGCCGATAACGATCCTTTAACCCTTTCGGTGAGCGGAAATATTCATCTTCAAATTAGTATTATCGGAACCCAGGTAACTTTCACTGCAGACCAAAATTGGGTAGGTAGTGAAAATATTACTTTTGGAGTTAGCGATACAGACCTGACTGCTTATGACAATGTGACGGTGATAGTTAATCCTGTAAATGTTCCTGATTGGCAACCTGTTGTTTATCCCATAAATCCTTCTACAGTATATGCCCAAGTGTCTATTGAAGGAATTCCGGCTCAGCTGAATGATTTGGTAGGTGCTTTTGTAAATAATGAATGTAGAGGCACCGGGGAAATTGTGTTAATTGATAGAGCAACTACCTATTCTACCATCTTAGTAAATCTTGCTGCCGAAGGAGAAATGGTTCAATTCAAGATTTATTCTTCCGCCAACGATACTGTTTATCCTGTGCAGGAGACCCTTACTATGCAAACAGGTAATGTTTATGGTTCTGCGGAAAGTCCTGTTACCCTGAATGGCACTACCAATATTGTTCTTACTCCTCCGCAGGTTAATCTGTTAAGCTATCAAAACAGTTATCGCCTTTCCTGGAATGCAGTTCCGAATGCTAATAACTATCGTATTTATTCCTGCAGCGAGCCCTACGGAACTTATCAGCTGGTTCATTCTACGGCAAGTTTATTTTGGGAAGTTCCTGTTACGCAGCAAAAATGTTTCTTCAAGGTTAGAGCGGAGCAAATTGAAATCAGTAAAGGCAAATAAATGAGAAAAACCATCCTTATTGCTCTGCTTCTGCTTTTGGCATTTATGTTATCAGCCAAAGAGTGGAATCAGTATTACTTCCGTTTTGAGTTGGTGAATAAAACCCTTCTCCCTGAGATAAGCAAAATAATCTCTATTGATAACATTCACGGTAATTGGGTTTATGCTTATGCCAACGATGAAGAATATAGCAACTTTATGGAGTTGGGCTTAAAAACCCAACTCCTGCCTTCTCCAGCATGTCTAACAGAACCGATAATGAGTTCGGAAGTAAGAGAAGTAAAACTTTGGGATAGCTATCCTACTTATGATAGTTATGTAAGCACAATGAATTCCTTTGCTGCTAATTATCCCAATTTATGCCAAATCGTTAATGCCGGAACTACAGTTAACGGACGCAGCATCCTGTTTGCCAGGATTTCTGATAATGTAAGCACTCAGGAAGCGGAACCGGAAGTTATGTATTCCTCAACAATTCATGGAGATGAGACCACGGGCTTTGTTTTAATGCTGCGTTTAATTGATACCCTTTTAAGCAGTTATGGAACCGATCAGCGTTTAACCGCTTTAGTTAATAATCTGGAAATTTGGATTTGCCCCAATACCAACCCTGATGGAACATATTATGGAGGCAACAGCACTGTTTCCGGAGCCAGAAGATATAATTACAACGGTTATGACTTAAACCGCAATTTTCCTGATCCCAACGGCAATCAATACAGCGGTCAACCCTTACAGCAGGAAGCAACCTTGATGATGAATTTGGCAAATAATCATCACTTTGTTTACAGCGTTAATTTTCATGGGGGGTCAGAGGTTGTAAATTATCCCTGGGATTACACTTATACAGCTCATCCCGATGAGAACTGGTATATTTCTACTTCCTTAGTTTATGCCAATAATGCTATTGCTAATGGACCTTCCGGCTATTTTACCAGCGTTTCTTCCAACGGTATATCTAATGGAGCGGACTGGTATGTAATTACAGGTGGCAGACAGGACTGGATGAATTATTCTGCTCATTGCCGGGAAGTAACTATAGAAATATCCGACACTAAAATGCCGTCTGCTTCTACTTTGCCTAACTATTGGAATTATAACTACGAAGCAATGATTTCCTATCTGGAACAGGCAATGTATGGAATTCACGGAATTGTGCAAGACCCTTACGGAAATCCTTTATCTGCTACGATTACTGTTAATAATTACGATAACAGCTATTCTACAGTGATAACCGATCCCTCAAAGGGTGATTTTTACCGGTATTTAAGCCCGGGAACTTATAGTTTGACCATTTCTGCCAGTGGCTATCCCGATAAGACCATTAACGGAATAGTTGTTAATGCCAACACAGCAACTCAGCTATCTGTAATTATGGGTGAACTTCCTCACTATCAACAAATTACTCTTAGCCCGGGATGGAATTTACTCAGTTTCAATGTAAATTTGGGAACGAATAATTTCAGCTCCGTTTTTGGCAGTAACCTTCTGCAGATTAAAGATACGGCAAAAAGTTATGCCCCTGAAATGCCTGCATATTTTAATACACTTTCATCGCTACAAAGTGCCAAGGGTTATTGGGTGCATAATTCTTCTGCTCAAAATCTCAGTGTTCAGGGTCAATTACTGAATACTGCAAACTATCCTGTTGCCTTAAATACCGGTTGGAATTTAGTCCCCTATTTGCCGGATAATTCATTGCCTGTTGCTGGTGCCATTGCTTCTATTATATCTAAAACACAGGAAGTGCGTTATTTATCCTCTGTTTGGAATCCCTCATCAGGGGGAACTTTAAGTGTTTTAGAGCCGGGAAAAGCATATTGGATAAAGGTTTCTGAACCTTGCCAATTGCTTTATCCGTAGTTGGAAGGGTAGCATCCTGCCAACTAAAAGTCCGTGTCTATAGTGTAGTCGGAGGATGCTGTTCCTCCGCAAAATGAATTTATAGTTGCGAAGCTACAGCGAGCTCCGACTACACTTATCTGTAATAACCCGGAGGCAGGTGTATAGAGTTCCGAGCTGATTTGGGGTTAATTTTTGCAGGTATTCTATTGTAATAATATCTTTAGCCCCCGGCATAATATCCTGAAGAAGGGAATTGGGGCATTGTTTCAGGATTTGGGTTGTTAAATATTCCTGTTCCGCAAATTTCGGTTGCAACTTAATGTCTGCTTTTGGTTTTCTATATTGAATGCGGAAGTTGCGTGTTTTATTTACTACACAGCGGTAGAAGGGATTTTGCATTTTGGCAGGAGACCATTGATGATGAGCATACTTTAATTTTGCCAGCTCCGGAGAAAGCTCGGCTAAAAAGCGATAATATAAAAGATTATCCTTCTTTTGTCCCATCGGAATCTGCATTGCCAACCGGTAAAACCTGTAATCCAAAAAAGGGGTTTCGGAACGAAAGTAATAGCGATTGCGGTCTTCTCCTTCAAAAGCCCAACGCGCAGAACGTTCAGCTAAAAGAGCATAAGCATATTTATAGTTATAATCCATGGTGGGATAGGTGGTTATAAGATTGAGGAGATATTCTTCCATCTCCTTCTGTTGAATGCAAAATAGTTCTGCAGCTACCTTTGGAGAAAAAACAGCATTCTTATTATACCAATAATCCAGCCACTGTTTTTCGTCAGTTAATTGCTTATCGGGCAAAAGATAACGCATTACTTTATCGCCGCCATCACCGGTTAAAAATAAAGCAGATTCCGGATACAGAGCCAAAGTCATTTCCAGATATTGCAGAAACATAGTTACAGATAGATAATTAATGCCCGCTTTCAGATAAAATAACTTTTCATAATGTTCAGGAGAACAGGGAGAAAGCCGTAAAATCTGATGGGGATTTTCCAATAATTTTGCTGTTTGCATAGCAACTAAAACATCGTCTTTCGCTGTATGATCAGCATCCAGAAAGGAAATAGCAGCAAAATCAAGATTATTTCTTTTAAGCGCTCCAGCCACACATCGCGAATCCATTCCCCCGCTTAAAGATATTATCTCGGGCAATTTTGAAGAGTAAGAATTACATATAGTTGTAAATGTTTCCTCAAGTTCTGCCAGCCATTTTTTGGCTGAAATACCATAGTTGGGCTCTACAAACCTCAATTCCGGCTGGGAACTTATTTGTAAATTGTCACTTAGCCAATCATATATCCCTAAAGTTCCACCTGCTATTGTCTCTATTTCATTATAAAAACTGCCTCGTCCGGGAACATAAGCCAGGGAAAGATACAAAGCCAGAAATAGCGGATTCAAAGCCAACTGATTGCTGATTGCCTTCACAAAAGAAATATCTCTACCCAAAATAAAACCTTCATTTTGTTTTGTGTAGTAAACCGGAAGACGGGCTAAAGCATCATTGGCAAAGATTATTTTGTGTAAAACAGGGTTTACGGCAAGCAGGAAAAAACCGCTATTAATTTGGTTGAGGTTTGTTTTCCAGCTATCTTGTAAAGCAGGTAACGCAGTTTCAGGATTTTGTAGTTGTTCTAAAATATCTTTAAAAGCGGGTGTTAAAAAGGAGTTCTCCTGTAATTCGTGAAAAATTTGCCAGCCCTGAAATTCTTCTGTCCGAACCTGATAGCCCTTATGCTGCGAAATTGTTATCAGCACTTCTCTGCAAGGTAAAAGGGATACTAATTTCAGATGTGGAAAAGTGTCCCCAAAGCTTTGCAGGTAATCATCCACCGTCTTTTGGGTCTGCTGTGTTATGCCTTTAGGGTTTATCAGGCAATTTATTCCCGGCATTAGTTCTCCTTTGTTTGCAATCATTCGCAGGATAGTTTTAAGCACAATCCGCTTTAAGTGGATATCTGTCAAATCCTTTTTCTGAATTCAACGGGTCTGAAAAAGTGTTTGCCAGGTTTCTGAACACCAAATAAATTCCCGTTTTTTCTCAATAACCTTCCGATATGACTCCCGTATCGTTCTCGTATCGCGATATGGGAACGATACGGGAATCTCATCCGCCGCAAATCGCCAAAAAACAGGAACTGCTAAACAAATATCTGGTGACAGAAAAAGAATAAAGAAACCAGAGAGTATTATTTGTTTTACCTCACAATTTTCAGGTTTGCAGATCAGCTAAAGAGCGGTTGTAAGTGAACTATAAGTTTGGGGTGTGGCTACATTGAAGGCGGGTGAAAATTGTAAGCCAAAACCCACACCGTTTATTTGACTACAGCTAATTTTGTTTTTGCCAGGCAGTTTCCTTTTGTATCCTGCAAAACGAGAAGATACATTCCGGCAGATACGGGAAAACCGTGATTATCTTTCAAATCCCAGGATAGGGTTTGTTCATTTAATGTTTTTGTAACCTTCAAATCTCTCACTTTCTGACCTTTGAGGTTATAGATATTCAGTGCACAGGGTTCAGAGCCGGTTTTAGTTAAATAAATATCGGCATAAGATATTGCCGGATTGGGAAATGCGGATATTTTTGCGGGTGGAATTTCAGGACTAACCGGGTCTTCATTTCCTACCAAAAAACCGGTTACAAAGAAACAACCCCCGGAATTCAAAACATAAAAAGAAGGGGTATTGATATAGGGAAAGATATCCATCTGTTTAACCGGGGCATTAAGTAGAGGATGATTAAAATAGGTTATCTCCCCTGAAGAATTCAACATACCTACAAAGCTGCTTTCTGCATTACTTTCTCCCCAGCCAAAGGTTACATTACCATTGTAAACAGGACCGATGCAAGAAAGAGCAGAAGTATAGTGTATATTTGTCCAATTCGCACCAAAATCATTAGAAAGCCAAAGTCCATCCGAATCACTTGTTACATCCATAATGGCATAAAGAGCTCCATTATCACTAAACCTGAAACCACGCAGATTACTAATGGAGGATTGCTGCCAGTTAAGTCCGTTATCATTGGAATAATAAACCATTTGACCAATATTAGTTATGATATTACTTTCATACCAGGCAATAGAATTGCATACATTTGAGCCCAAGGAGGTTATCCTGGTCCAGTTATGTCCATCCGCTGAACGATATAGACCATCCCTTTCACCTACATAATACACTTGGTTATTAGGATTGAACTTTACAAAATTAGGCATTATAAACCATTCATTCAGTTGCCAGTTATGCGTGTTAACATCAAAGTTATAAATGCCATCGCTGAAAGTTAAATCTCCCATAGCAACCAGCATCGTATCCGCATTCAGCATATAAGTGCCTCTAATAGTTAAACCTGAATCAAAATAGGAATAACTATTCCAGACCCCATTTTCCCAAAGGCAAAGTTTTTTCTGATTATTTATCAGAATTCCAAAACTCGCGGGCATTTGATCTAAATTGGCGCAAGAAAAGTCCTCTGCCACAGGTCCGAAGGCATCAACTTGAAAGGCAGAACATGATATTGCGCAAATCAGTAGGGCAAAGATAAAAATATTCTTCATTTTCGCCTCCTCTTTCCTTAAAAAGAGTAAAAAAAAAAGTAAACCAAACTCCTTGTAAGCTCCATATAAAAAATAAGCGAAAAACAAGAAAAAGCAAATTAGACAACAGAGATATGCAACAGGGATGTTACGGATTAAGAAGTAGCTTAACTGTAATATTACTTATTTCATCAATTCTGCTAATCCAAGTTGTCCAGTTATCTGAGTTCTATTTTTTTAGCAACTACTCCTTGCTTAAAGCATCCTTCATTTCCAGGGTTAATCTTCTTGCTTCTTTCCCGGCAGCAGAGGCAAAATCATTTCCCCGGGAAGCAAAAATGATGCCTCTTGAGCTATTGACCAAAATATTGGGTGTTGCCAAACTATCTTTTGCCTCTTGTAAAACTGTTTTCAGGTCTCCACCCTGAGCTCCAATTCCGGGAATTAGCAATATTCTGTTTCGTAGTAAGTTTCTCATTGCTTTTAAATTTGCACTATAAGTTGCACCTATCACGGCTCCGAAATTCTCCTTTGGATAATTCTGCAACCAGTCAGCTATTTTTTCTGCCATACCCTCTTTCAGAAAATCGGCGGCTGAAGGATTGGAAGTTAAACATAAAACAAAAGCAAAAGCATTTCTTTCTTGAATCGGCTGCATAACATCGCTTCCCATAAGAGGATTTAAGGTGATGGCATCCACTTTGAGGTCAGCAAAAAAAGCAGATAGATAGGCAGTCATAGTATTGCCAATATCCCCAATTTTCGCATCCAAAATCACAGGAATATTTTCCGGAATGAATTCCACCGTTTTATAAAGGGCATCCAAACCGCGCATTCCATCTGCCAGATAAAATGCCAAATTGGGCTTATAAGCACAAGCAAATTCAGCAGTTGATTCAATAATGGCTTGATTAAATTCCCAAATCGGATTGGCGGTTTTTTTTGCGCTTTCCGGAAGCTGCCCAAGTTCAGGGTCCAGCCCTACACAAAGCACTGATTTTATTTCTTGATAGCGTTCCTGATATTTATACCAAAACGATTTTAACACTATCTTCACCATCAATTTCTTCCAGAGAGACCTTAATTATTTCCTCTTTGGAAGTGGGCACATTTTTGCCTACATAATCCGCTTTAATAGGCAGTTCCCGATGACCCCGATCAATTAAAACAGCCAGCTGAATGTGTTTCGGTCTGCCAAAATCCATTAAAGCATCAATGGCGGCACGAACCGTCCTTCCTGTGTAAAGAACATCATCCACAAGAACAACAACTGCATTTTCAATCTCAAAATCAATTGCCGAGCCCTTAATAACCGGCTGATGACTAATCGTAGAAAGATCATCCCGATATAAAGTTATATCCAAAATGCCAACCGGAACTTCCTGATTGGATATAAGCTTTAAATAACTGGAAAGACGTTCTGCCAAAGGAACTCCCCGCGAACGAATACCCACCAGACGGATTTTTTCCAACCCGCGATTCTGTTCAATAATTTCGTGAGCCATTCTTTGCAGGGAACGCTCCATTTGGTCTTTGTCCATTATTTGACTTTTTACTTGCATTTTACCTCCTTACTAAGGGGCAATGTATGGAAAGAGCTGTTCTTCTGAGATGGGCAGTAAGTTCATACTGTCCCAACCCGGAAAATTCTTGTGTCCGTTGATGAATATCCGCACAGAGTAACATCCTCACTTTCCAAACCTGCATATTTTTATAATTACACATAACTGTTCACCCTTCACCCTTCACTTTTCACCGTTCACCCTTCACCGTTCACCCTTCACCGTTCACCCTTCACCGTTCACTGTTCACCGTTCACCGTTCACCGTTCACTTGACAACTGCTAACACATCCCCTTTGGCAACATTAGCTCCTCCGTTAAAAGGTGCTTCCACAAGCACTCCATCAACCGGAGAAGGGATATTATTATACATTTTCATTGCTTCCAAAACGAGGACTGTATCTCCCTGTTTAACAGAATCACCAGGTTTTTTTTCATATCTGATAAACATTCCCGGCATCGGGGCAGTTATTTTGGTTCCGCCTTCAGAATTAACTACGGGAGCAGGTTTTGGTGCAGGAGCAGGATTGGATGGCTTAACCGGGGAACCTGAATTATTAGCCGGTTTTGTTACCGGGTCTGAAGTTTGGGGTGCAGGATGCGAACTGATAATTTTGGGGGTTGCTCCTTTTTCAGAGACCTCTACCAGGTAATAAGTATTATCCACAAAAACATCAAACTGACGTAGGTCTTTAGGTTTATCCTGCGGTTCCGTTTTTTCTATCAGTTTACCTGCTTTGGCTTTAGCAATCAGTTCTTCTTCTTTTTTAATATCCTCCAGGGTTTTGGGCTTCATATCTTCCGGCATTGGTTCCAAGCCATATTTAATTCTTAAGAACTTTTTGCCGGTGAGGTTATAGAGGGCAACAATCAGCTCATCATCAATGCTTTTAGCCAAGCCCTCGCATTCTTTATGAACTTGTTCCATAGCAGGAGGAATTACATCTCCGGGACGACAGGTTATTGGTGTTTCGCCTTTAGGATAACCTTTCAATGCTTTTTTCTGTACTTCCGGATTGATGGGTAAAGTAGTTTTTCCATAAAGACCATAACAAAGGTCTTTCACCTGTTCCGTAATCCGGGAATATTCACCTTCATATTTATCAAACAAGGCATTATTAACTGCCTGAATACCAACAATCTGACTGGTAGGAGTAACTAAAGGAATTTGACCCAGGTCTTTTCTCACCTTAGGAATTTCCTTAAACACATCGTCCAGCTTATCCAAAGCATCCATTTGGCGTAATTGATTTACCAGGTTGGAAAGCATTCCGCCCGGGGTCTGATGAATTATTACATCGGTATCAATTATGGAGAATTTGGTAGTATCAGCAAATTCCATATACTTAGGAATATCTTTCTCCATTGCTTTGCCGATTTTGTTTAAAAGTTTGATGTCAAAACCGGTATCCCGATTGGTTCCCAAAAGAGAAATTACCAGGGGTTCAATAGCCGGATGAGAAGTTCTATAAGCATAGGGTGCTACACAAGTATCTATAATATCAACTCCTGCTTCAATAGCTTTTAACAAAGCCAAGTCCCCCATCCCGGAAGTGAAATGGGTGTGCAGATGAACAGGAACTTTCACATTTTCCTTCAGTGCCTTAATAAGTTCGTAAGCATCATAAGGAGCAACTATGCCTGCCATATCTTTAATGCAAATTGTATCAGCACCAAGCTCTTCCAGTTGTTTGGCTTTACTTACATAATACTCAATATTATAAATATCGCCACCCATTCTTTGTTCGGTTAAAGAAAAACAGATTGCGCCTTCAAATGCTTTCTTGTTTTTCTTGATGATTTTAACTGCGGTTATAAAATTGCGAAAGTCATTCAAAGCATCAAACACCCGAAATATATCAATGCCGTTATCGCAACAGCGCTGGACAAATGCTTCTACAACATCATCCGCATAATTTTGATAACCAACCAGATTTTGTCCTCTTAATAACATTGAAAACGGGGTTTTGGTAATATGTTTTTTCAGCACTCTAATTCTTTCCCAGGGGTCTTCTCCCAAGTAACGATGCATAGTGTCAAAAGTTGCTCCGCCCCAAACCTCCATAGAGTAAAAGCCAACCTGGTCCATCAGTTCTGCCACATTTAGCATATCTTCGGTTCTGCCTCTGGTGGCAAAAAGTGACTGATGCCCATCCCGAAAAGTTAAATCCTGAACTTTAACAGGATTTTCCGCTTTGGGTCGGTTCGGTTCATAATGCATAGTAGTCATTTCTACGCAACTATGTTTATCCATTTATGTCTCCTTTTATCTGTTTCTTTTAATTATTCTTCTTTGCGTTAAATCGCGATATTGCATTGTTAATGCTCTACCGTAAGCAGTATAGGGTTGAGAGGGAATTCCTCTTTGCGGTTCCTTAAAAGTTATAGCTGTTTCTTCACTTTGAATGAGGGCTATCACAGCTCCGATAGCGGCAATTTCTTTATTGTCTTTCATCGTTCAATTCCCTTTTCTATTATAGAGGAATGTTCCCATGTTTTTTCGGGGGCAAACTTTCACTCTTGGTGCAAAGTATTTCCAGAGCGTCAATTAAGCGTTTACGGGTTTGCGAAGGGACGATAACAGCATCCACATAACCTCGTTCAGCTGCTACATAAGGATTATTAAATTGCGCTTCATAAATCTGAATCATTTCCTGCCGTTTTGCTTCAGGATTTTCTGCAGAGTTAATCTCCTTGCGGAAAATAATATTAGCAGCGCCTTGTGCACCCATAACAGCTATTTCTGCCATAGGCCAGGCAAAAACCATATCCGCTCCTAAATGTTTGCTACTCATAGCTATATAGCTGCCTCCATAATCCTTGCGCGTAACGACTGTCAATTTGGGAACTGTTGCCTCAGAATAACACCATAAAAGTTTTGCTCCATGACGAATAATTCCATTCCACTCCTGATGAGTTCCGGGAAGGTATCCTGGCACATCTACAAAAGTTACCAAGGGAATATTAAAAGCATCGCAAAAACGCACAAAACGCGTTGCCTTATCGGAAGCATCAATATCTAAACACCCTGCTAAAACAGCTGGCTGACTGGCTATGATACCAATTACCCTTCCATTTAAGCGCGCAAAACCAATAATCACATTTTGGGCATAATAATAATGGGGCTCAAAAAAGATACCGTTATCTACAACGCTATGAATAACATCCCGCATATCATAACCCATCTTTGGGTCATCAGGAATTATGGAATCCAATTCTGAACATACCCGCCACGGGTCATCAAGGTTCTGAACTCTTGGTGGTTCTTCCATATTATTGGAAGGCAGATAGGAGAGCAGAACTTTTATCTGTTCAATGGCATCGGCATCGTTTTCACAGGCAAAATGGGCATTGCCGCTTTTGCTGTTATGAGCCATTGCCCCACCCAATTCTTCTTGATTTGTATCTTCGCCTGTTACGGCACGAATTACATCGGGACCGGTAATAAACATAAAACTGGTGTTTTTTACCATAAAAACAAAATCCGTCATTGCTGGAGAATAAACAGCTCCACCAGCACAGGGACCCATAATTGCAGTTATTTGAGGGATAACTCCACTGGCACGGGAATTTCGGAAAAAGATGTCTCCATAACCTTTTAAAGCATCAACTCCTTCCTGAATTCTTGCCCCACCTGAATCTTGAATGCCCACTACAGGAACTCCGCTTTTTAAAGCCATATCCATAATTTTGCAGATTTTGGCAGCATGCATTTCTCCCAAAGAACCACCTCGGGAAGTAAAATCCTGACTGAAAGCAAAAACAGGACGACCATCTACTAAACCATGACCTGTAATAACGCCATCGGAAGGGATTTCTATTTTTTCCATACCAAAATTATCACAGCGGTGCGAAACGAACATATCCAATTCCCGAAAAGTGCCTTCATCAAAAAGAAGTCCCAGCCGTTCCCGGGCTGTTAATTTACCCCCCTGTTTTTGTTTGGCAATGGCTTTTTCACCACCCATTTGAAGTATTTTTTCTTCTTTTTCCAGTAAGCCCTGGATTGCATCTTTTGTGGATTGCATCAGTTATCCTCTCTATTTCTTAACTTTATTTTTGTGTTTTCTCTATCCTGTTTTTTATTGCGGGTATTGATTTTAACTTAATAAAGCACATTCTTATTAAGCTTTATTTTGTCAAATCAAATTTCCTTAAGAGGAAAGTGATTTTTCCTCCGGCAAAGCCGTCTGTTCAGCAAAATTACCTTGCAGCCAAAGATTAATCAGGTAAAAGCTTTCATTGGCGGGAAGCGCATTAAATTTTCCCCGGGCATCAACTAACTCCAAGCCAAATCGGGTTCTACGATAAAGAATTGTAAGGCGTTCAGGATAAAGCATTTTAGCCGCGTAAGAGAAACTATCGCTAATATCATAAAGATAAGAATATATGCAATGGTGCATTTCCTCACCTTCTATATAGAGTTCCACGGAATTGTGAATATGTTCAATCCAAAGGGTATCACACTTAATATCTTTAGCTATTCCGGCAGGAAATTGGGTGTGATTTATCTGTTTCAGCTTAATTATCTGATTTACCAACTCATCGTGAACGGTTTTTATCTCTGTTATATTTTTCAAGTTCGGTTTTTTAATCGGTATCCCATTTGTTTCACAAATAGCATACATTCGGTTAATATCATTAATCAGACGACTGATATCCACGACTTCTTCTTCGTTCATTGTAGCGATTTCCGCAATACAATTATAGCTAATCATTTTTTCCTCTCTTCGGCAGACAAGAACTATGCTGTAAGCATTGTGCACCGGAAAAAAAGAGAGTTGCCTAAGCAAGGCAGGATTGTTTTGTAAAGAAGTTCTAAGAATAAAATAGAGATTAGTGTTTAGCTTTTGCGGCTTTATTTTGGCAAAGGTCTTAACCATTGTTTCGCAAGCAGGAAAACCAAAATAGGCAAGGATGTCTTTGCGTTTAATTTTCACCAGTCGCATTGCCGATTGCCAATATTTCTTGCTTTTTAAGGGATGAAAAATAGCGTGAGCACCAAGTAAATAACCCAAGGCAGGATTGGATTGCATCAGTTCAAAAGCATAATTCCCTCCTCTAATTAACAGGCAATAGAGAAACCAATAACGATCGGGAAAACGGTTCAATAAATCCACTTGCTCTTTGCCTACATAAGCAACAATGTTTTTATAGATAGTCGCTTTGTGCAAAGCATTTTTCCGAATGGCGTAAACCGGGCTTTCCAAATTCCGAAGATTGGGAGGCGTAAATAGAAAAGGAAAGGGTTTATAGGGCATATCGCACTGCCAATTATTATTCTTCAAGATCTTAGAATATGCTGCAGGATAGGGTTTTGCAAGGCGTATAACTTCTATTCTATACCTCGTATAATGATAGATTTTGCCTTGCTCCGGATTGAAGACAAGGGCACTTTTATCTATTTTCCGATAAGAATCAGGAACGAAGGGTTTAATTTCACTCGCCATAGAAGAACTCCTCCTATATATTTATCACTTTTCCGTCACTTATGTTTTTGTTTCTGAGATTCAAGCTATATGCTAATTCCGGTTTATAAAAAACTGTCAAGATAAAACCCGCTTTTTTTTCTATCACCCTATTTTTTAAAACAGGGTAGTATAAACTCTATTCTCTTTGCCCTTTGCCCGAGCCCAAAAGGCAACATAATGATCGCGATGGAGGCGTAAACCCCTCGTAAATTTCACGATGTAAACCGAGCCAGGTTTTGACAGTAAGTCAAAACCTACTTCCGGTTACAATTTTGTGTAGTCGGAGCTCGCTGAGACACCTTTTTTTTCTTCCGGAAGGACGGTGTCCTCATCGTTCATTATTGTTGCCCTGTTTTTAATAATGAAAAGAGCAAAATTCGCATTTCCCCTTGACATAAAAACAGCGCATAAGAATGTTAAAAAAAATGGATAAATGAAGAGGCAACTCCGATAATGAAGATATGCATTGTTTCTAACGCTCATCCAACAAATGATGTGCGTTTATATTATAAACTGGGCATAAGTTTAGCCAAAAAGTATGAAACATATATAATTACTACTAATGGAGTAGTAAATAACACTCACAATCCCTATCAAATGGTGGTGGATGTTTCTTCTCGCTGGTATGCTATCTGGCATTTAGGCAAAAAAATAAAGGAACTGCAGCCGGAGCTGCTTATATGTGTGGAGCCGTTAACTTTGCTAATTGCCTGGGCGATGAAAAAAAAGCTGCATTTTAAGGTTATTTTTGATGTCCATGAATTCTTTGCCATTTCTTTCAGTGAAAGATTTCCCCGGTTTTTGCGTTTTCCTGCCTGTTTAATATATCAATGCGGCTTAAAGCGGTTAATGAAAATTGCCGATGCCGTCTTCACGGTAAATTTGGAGATGCAAAAACAATTGCAGAGAGGAAATAAAAGCAAGCCATTTTTAGTGCTGCCGAATTATCCGGTGAAAAATGTTTGGGATTATGAATGCAATATACCCGGTTCTCTGGAACAGCTATGTCAGATGAACTTTGATTTTATCTATATTGGTGGCTTAACCGAAGAGCGTGGCATCTTTAAAATTTTAAAGATGATTTCCCTGCTGAAAAGTAATTTCCCTTTTTTGAAAGTGCTAATTTTGGGTAAATTCTTTAAGCAGGAAACCGAAAAACGCTTCAATCAAAGCATCAATGAATATAATTTGAATGCGATTATTTATTATCAAAGCTGGATTCCGGCAGAAAAAATAGGCCTTTTGCTAAAACGCTGTCGGTTCGGGCTGTGGTTTTTTAATCCTAAAAATAAGCGTTTGCGTCTTTCTACTCCGCTTAAGGTATTGGAATATCTGGCTGCAGGACTTCCAGTTATTACCATCAAAACCCCTTTGCTGAAAGCACTGATAGAAAAAAACGGATTAGGTATTTGTGCCCCATATCAAGCTAAAGCATTAGCTGATGCCTGTGCTAAAATGCTGGCTTTAAATGAAAATGAATATAAGGCGATGAGCGAAAAATGCCTTAAATTAACTGAAAGTAAATATAATTGGGAAGCCCTTGAGCCGGAACTGTTTAAATTAGTTAACGGACTTATCCGCAAATGAACATTCTTTTTATCAGTTATTTTTACCCTCCCTTGGCAGGACCGGCTTCTTTACGCAACATAAAGAATGTGAAATACCTTAGCCAAAATGGTAACCTGATTGATGTTCTTACAGTCGGCAATATTGTGTATAACTATTACGATAACGGTCTGTTAGCAGAAAGCTGCCACCACCGGATTTTCCATATTCCTTCTTACGACCCGATGTCCCTTCTGGAAAAAATAAGCGGTAAAAATAAAAATGCCTCCAATCAAATCTATCATAATACGCCGGAACGATACAAACTCTTCCTCCGACGGCTTTATCCTTTGGACGATAAGGTGTTGTGGCTGCCCAATTTACTGAAAGAAGGCAGAAAACTTCTGGCTGAAGAAAAATATGACCTAATCTATGTTTCCTGCGGTCCCTTTTCTTCTGCTGTCGCTGCCAGAAAATTAAGCCAAAGCTTTCAGCTGCCTTATGTTTTGGAAATGCGGGATTACTGGACTCTTTTAAAGGACTATAATCTGCAGGGAAATTATCTGAACCGACTTTATGCACGCAACACGGAAAAAAAGCTACTGCAGGATGCGTCTTTAATAGTAACCGCTACTAAAGGTATCGCTGAAGATATTAGTGAGCAGTTTGGCAAAAATCTGATGGCTAAATCCTTTATTCTTTACAACGGACCCGATGAAGAAGATTTCGCAGCTATCACTCCCGTGCCGAAAGACCCCTCTCAATATGTTTTAAGCTATTTTGGCGCGCTGTATGCCAAAAGGTCGTTAAAATGGCTGCTGAAAGCATTGAAGGACTTGCAAAACGAACATAAACTCCCGCAGAACTTTTCCCTGCGTCTTTATGGAAATTATCACCTTGAAACTCTGCAGGAAATTAAACAAAGCGGAATAGAAAATCTGGTGCAAATAATCCCTCAGCTAAGCCATAAAGATGCATTAAACGCTATGCTTGCTTCCGATGCTTTACTGCTTTTGATAAATTCCGATAGCCCCAAGGGAACTCTCACCAGTAAAATATTTGAATATTTACGCCTGAAAAAACCTGTTTTGGCTCTTATTCCGGCTAACGGTGAAGCCGCTGAACTACTAAAAGAAAGTGGACAAAATTATATCTGCCCGATGGAATCGTCCTCAGCAATCAAATCCTGTATAGAAAAGTTATTTGCCGATAGAGAAAAAGAATTGCAATTCCAGTATCTGGCAGATAAATACGATAGGAAAAAACAGATAGCGGAGCTTAATCAACGCCTGCTGTCTTTGTTAAAAAAAGAGTGAGATTTTGAACAAAGAGAAAAGAGAGTTAATTGAGAATTGAGAATTGAGAATTGAGAATGTAGTAAGCGAAAAGGTGAGATGGCGAGATAATTTATTTTAGCCACCGAGGACACCGAAGACACCGAAAGATATTTTTTACAAAGAGTAAAAGAGAGATTTGAACAAAGAGAAAAAGAGTAAAAGAGAGATTTGAACAAAGAGTAAAAGAGAAAAAGAGTAAAAGAGAAAAAGAGAGATTTGAACAAAGAGAAAAAGAGTAAAAAAGAGATTTGAACAAAGAGAAAAAGAGTAAAAGAGAGATTTGAACAAAGAGAAAAAGAGTTAAAGAGAGATTTGAACAAAGAGTAAAAGAGTAAAAGAGAAAATGGGTATTACTTTTCACTTTTCACCATTCACCGTTCACCTTTCACCGTTCACCCTTCACCGTTCACCCTTCACCGTTCACCCTTCACCGTTAACCATTCACCATTCACCCTTCACCGTTCACCATTCACCCTTCACCGTTCACCATTTTTTCGCTTGACAGAAAAACTTAAATTGAAAATAAAGCAGAAAAGGATTTTTATAGCTTGGAAGATGAAAACTAAATTCATATTAATGTCATTATGTATTTGCTTGTGTAGTGGTTGTTGGCTAACCCGGAAAGTTGATACGCACCAGTTTGTCTTGAAAGAGATGTATCAATCTAATGTTCCTCTCACCGGTTGGAGAACAGGCAATCTTAAAGATGAAGCAGCAGATTATCTTATTTGTCATTCTCTCTACGATGCAAATTTGTATTCCGTTATAATAAACGACTTGCAAGGCAAAGCCCTTTCTCAAATAAATCTCTCCCATAAAATTTTAGACCTGCATACCCTAATTGATAAAAGAAATAATGACCGCTTGTTGTTTATTAGCAGTAACGATGCCGATTCGCTTTATTTAATGGGAGTGAAATATCTCTGGCAAATTCCTTTGCGCAGAGAAGACAAATATTTTGCCTCTTTAGAACGGACTGATAGAGCAAAAGGTAAAGCAGATTATATTTATAACGGTCATATTGTTCCTCAAATGCTGGAAGACATTGATGGTGATGGAAAAACCGAATTACTCTGCAGTTTAGTGGACTTTTTTACAGCCCGACCCAGGGGTTTGCTTTTATACGATTTTGAAACCGGGGCAATAAAATGGCAATATGATATGCCTTGCATTGCCAGAAGTATTTTATGGGATGATTTTGACGGCAACGGCAGTAAGGAAATTATTATTTCTAACGATGCCTTAAGAAATACCGAGGCAGTTATCAACGGTTTGGATGACGGCAGTGGATGGCTGGTTGTTCTTTCTACCCGGGGAAAGGTTTTATATCAGGATAAAGTATTTAGCGGTTATGGCAGAATTTATCTTGAATCCGTTGATGTGGACCAGAATGGAACTAAAGAAATATATGCCGTAAATTGCACTTGGGGAGCTGAAAAACACAATAATATTGCCTCTGTTTTAAGCTGGAACGGAAAACGACTAATCAAAGACAGAACTTTGGAACTTCCTTCCACTCTGGAACCAACTCAATTTCCTCATTTTTTACAAAAGATGGGCAGCACTTCAGATTATTACCTGCATTTGGTAGATACGAAAGAAGGATTACTGATTCTGGATACCGATTTGAAACCCGTAAAGCATAGTTATAAGGGTTTTATCAGTCAAATCTGGGATATTGGAGACCTGGATAGAGACGGTAATAAAGAATTATTTCTGCAAAAGAAAGATGGTTCTCTGGAGATTTTAGACCGGAATTATTATCGTAAAGCAAGAATTAGAAATCCTTATCCCGCCGAAATTATTATTGGGGCAAATCTCGTAAGCACCGGATTTGATACTAATCCGTTAATAGCAATTGGCACTAATAAACAAATCAGCTTTTATGAATACAAATCCCTATCCGCTTTTGCCATTTTGCTTTCTTTGCTCCAGGCAAATGCTCTTATTCTTTTCCTTTTGGTGTTACTGCTTTACCTTGGTTTGTTAATCCGCAATTTCTATTGCCGCAAAGCCACTATAAAACTGATAGACAGTTTTGAGCACGGCATTTTACTTGTAACCCGCAAAGGCAAAATCAAGCATTTTAATTTCCAAATCCGAGAACTCTACAATAATTCTGAAGAACCCCAAAAACTGCTGCTGGATAGTTTTTTCCCCTCTTTAGTTAAACCCTTCAGGGATTTTTGCAGCGGAAACCTGAAAGCGGGAACTTATATTGGCACTCTAAATAATAATCCGCAAAGCAAAGTTTATCAGGTTTACTTTGTGCATAGAGTTTCCGGCAGAAAGCTTTATGCTATTGTTATTAGACCCTATACTGAAGAAAGTGCAATAGCTGAAAAAATGGAGTGGGCAGAAATAGCGCGTCGTCTTTCTCATCATGTCCGCAGGCATATCACCAATATTTTGCTCGTTTTGGAAACGCTGGATATAGATGCAAACCCCGAAAACATCCGTTATTATCAAATTATCCGTTCTGAAATAGACAAGGTTCGGATCTTTACCCATGCTTTTCAGCGGTTTACAGAATTGCAGGATTATCAACTGGAACTGCAGGATATAATTCCTTCCATTGAACATTGCCTGGCAAGGATTCAGTTTCCGCCAAATATCAAATTGATTAAAAACTGGTCGCTAACTTCCATTTCTGCCTATATAGAACCCATTCGTTTTGAAGAAGCGCTTACCAATATTATAAATAATGCTTTAGAGGCAATGCCCGAAGAAGGAACATTGCATATCAGCGTTAAAGAATTTCCTCTTGCTTCATCTCCACAAGGGCAGCAAAGAGTTTTAATTGAAATTGAAGATACCGGTAAGGGCATTCCGGCAAAATACCTGGAAGATATCTGGAAACCATTTTTCACTACCAATCAGTCCGGAACGGGTATCGGCATTCCTGAAACCAAGAAAATAATTGACTCTATGGGAGGGTTGATGAGTATTCAAAGTGAAGAAAATGTAGGCACAGTAGTCAGCATCTGGCTAAAAGGAGCTACCGATGCTGGAAATTAACATCCTTCTTGCGGATGACGATTATGTTTTTCTGCAATTAACTTCCGCTTTTCTAAAGAAAAACGGCTATGCTGTGGACTGTGCACCTGACATTGAAACAACTGAAGTCCTGTTACAAAAAAATGATTACGACATTATGATGCTGGATATGTGTTTTCCTGCTCTCTATGATGGTTTTGACCTATTATCTAAGGTCCACGAAAACTATCCTGATTTACCGGTTTTAATGATTTCCGGGAGCGGACATATTCCCGATGCCGTGAAGGCAATTCAAAAAGGTGCTGAGGATTTTATCGAAAAACCGATAGATACTACCCATTTACTTTTGCGTTTGGAACGAATCTATGACTCCCTGGTAATGAAAAAACAAATGCACAGCTTATATCTGGCAGCAATTGGAATGCAGGGAAAATCTGCCGCAATGCAAACTCTTTACGATAATATTTGTAAAGCTGCCAAATTTGACTGCTCCGTTTTAATTACCGGTGAAACGGGAGTAGGAAAAGAACTTGCAGCCCATGCTATTCATCGCTTAAGTAAATATAGCGAAAAAAATATGGTCAGTATAAATTGTGCCTCCATTCCCAAAGAACTCTTTGAAGCTGAACTTTTCGGTTATGAAAGCGGTGCTTTTACAGGAGCTATAAAAGCTCATCGGGGATATTTTGAATTTGCTGATGATAATTCTATTTTTATGGATGAAATCAGTCAATTACCCTTAGAAGTGCAGGCAAAACTTTTACGCGTCGTTTCCGAAAACGAAATTCAGAAAATAGGCGGGAAAGTCCAGAAAATTAATACCCGTATCATCAGCGCCACTAATCAGGATTTGCAACAACTTGTGGAAAATAATCTTTTCCGCAAAGACCTGCTCTATCGCTTGAATACGATTGAAATTAATATTCCTCCCTTAAGAAACCGGATTGAAGATATCCCTGTTCTGGCAGAATATTTTATGAGTGAATTTTGTAGCCGTAATGATCTTCAGCCGAAACCAATCAGCCCTTCTGCCGTTTCCTGGCTTTGTGAACAAAAATGGGAAGGCAATGTGCGCGAATTGAAAAATGCACTGGAAAGAGCGGTAGTTTTTGCCAAAAATGACCACTTGACCGTGGTAGATTTTACCACACCCTCAGACAGCAATCTGGATGAACGAGAATTCGGCTCTTTGCGTAAAGCAATTACCAGTTTTGAAAGAGCATATATTGAAAATGTTTTAAGGGTCTATAACTACAATATGCGCCAGGCAGCACACCATTTACAGATGGATAAATCAAACCTTTTCAAAAAAATAGCAGCTCTGAAAATATCCCTGCCCGGGCACTGACGATATAGATAGAACCTATTATCACCGCAAAGTAGTAATCTAAAATTAACCGCAATGTGAAGATTGGAAATATCTTATCTAATATTCTCACGGACAAGCCATAAATAATGATAATTGCGTCCTTTGATAATAAAAAATCAGGGTGCATCCAATAGAACAACGAAAGTAATATCTTGATGCCCAAATAATAAAACACCTTGGGGATTTAATTTAACTACTTGTTGCCTGGTCAGTTCTTTAACGACTCTTTAACGATCCTTTAATAATACTTTAACTTTGTTAAAGAGTCCTTAAAGAAGGTTTAAAGAAACATAATAGTATCAACTTAGCGGGGAATAATGCATATCAAACAAATAAGTAAATGCCTCACAAATTGTTAGCTAATATATTGCATTCTATAATAAATCTTTAGCTTTGAATGCTATCAATTATAAACCGGCACCAGGGAAAAAATGATAGGGTAAATTTTACCCCAACCCCACCTTTGCTCTAATCCATAACAGATATATATTTCAATGTGTTATATCCGCCGACAAGTTTGGCACGAACCCTGCTTATACAATTTATCCTAATCTTTATATATTTGGGCTATGAGGGTGGAATAGGGTCTGTAGGCATGGGTCTGTGGGCTTGTTGTTTCCTGCAAAGTTTTATTTCCCGCAGATTTCGCGGATTTTTTCCCGCAGATTTCGCGGATTTTATTTCACGCAGATTACGCGGATTTTATTTCACGCAGATTACGCGGATTTCGCAGATTTTTTTATTTGATTAGAAGACAATTAGAATGGATGAGTTAATTTAAGTTGCTTTTTTTCCCAAAAATACCTTTTGGCTTTTCTGTTCCCTAACCCCTTGTCCTCTCGACTTCTCGACCTCTCGACCTCGTGACCTCTTGACCCCTTGACCTCTTGTCCTCTTGACCTCTCGACTTCTTGACTTCTCGACCTCTCGCCCTCTTGACCTCTCGACCTCTTGACCTCTCGACCTCTTGACTTCGGGACTTCTTGACTTACAAATACTTCAGCATTTCTCTATCCGTTACTCCGGCATAAAGTTCAATATAGGGTTTCACAGGGCTGATATTAATTTTCGGGAAGAAGACCTCTTCCACTTGGAAAAAGCCAACCGAAGCATTCATTTCCACAGTGATATTGATGGGCTTTTCCTGTCCCGGAAAAATCTTCACCTTTTGGATTGCAGAAGCGGAAGTTCTGTGAATATCTCCCACCCTGGTTTTGGAAGAAAGCATAGTAGGAATTCTGGCTCTACCTTTTTCCATATCACTGCCATCGCCAATAAGCACTAAACCTGCCTCCAAGGAATGAATTTTATGAGTTGCCATGTGACCAAAAATACCTTCAATGGCAAGAGAACGAATAGCGGTTTTCAGCATTTTTTCATTTTCGGAAAGCAAGTTATTCAATACAGCATCTATATAGGGAATAGCAAGCTGGATGGAAAGCAGTTCATGCGATTCGCGGGCAATGGTCATTCCCAAATCGTGTAATAAAGAAGCCAAAATTACAGCTGTAAGAGAATCGTCTGCGGTTCCCGCTTCTTCTTTTTCCAGATTCATTTTGATGCCCGCCTGATTGAGCAGTTTAAACATTTTGATGGCATTCAGAGTTGCCTTTCGCATATGAACAGGACCGTGATCATTATAGCCCAAACGCTTTATGGAAACAATATTGGCATATTCTTGCGTTGCCTGCAAATCCGGATTGGCAAAAAGCCATTCTGCCGCTTTAAGTGCTTTACCGGAAAGCAGTTTTAAGATTCTTTGTTCTAATTGTTGCTGTTTAACCGATTTATACATAATTCCTCCTAAAATCTGTTCATTAGTTTGTTTATTAAATTGGTTACCGAAGATACAATCGCAATCGCAATAGAAATGGTTCCCGCAACCAGCAGGGTTTGTAAAATGGTTTTGGATGCATTCAGATTATCCCCGGCAATGTATAATTGCATAGAATTAAAAAGTCCCTTCCCTGGAACCAAAGGAATGATGGCACAGGTTACAAAAACAGAAACCGGTGTTTTTAGACGCGGAGCAACAATTTCAGAATAGATGCACACCAAAATAATTGCTATAAACACTGAAAACAGCATTGAATTGCTATAGTATAAAGTGATTAAATAAAAAGCCCAGCAAAGTCCTCCGCTTAAAGCCGTAAAAATAATCCTGATCCCTTTTAAATTAGTCCGAATGGAAAAGCCCAAAATAGCCAGAAAAGACCAAGTAAATTGCATAAAAGTTAAAGCATCAAAGGGACGCATCAGTAACCCCACATAGACCAAATTTTGAGCATTGAGGCACTTCCAGCTACAATTCCTACAGTTATGAAAAGTGCTTCTACGGCTCTGGCTGTTCCGGCAACAAGATCTCCGCTCATTGTGTCGCGGATGGCATTAGTAATGGAAAGCCCTGGCACCAGTAACATTATTCCCCCGATAATAATATTATCCAACCGAATGTAAGGTATATAGATATCCAGGGTCTTTGCCAGCATAACAATTAGCGCAGCAGCGATGGCATTCAGCAGAAAGTTATTAAAAGCCAATCTTTCCAGATATTTTAAGCCAAAAGTAACGACTGTGCCAATGAAAAAAGCAACCGCAAATTCTATCCAGGAACCGCCAAAGAGCAAACAGAAAAATCCGCTCGTCCCTCCTCCACAAAGGTCTTTCAACCAGGGGGGCCAGGGATTTTCATGTTCTATTTCATCCAGTTCAGAGGTAAACTTAACAAGCTGTTCCTGCAGTTCTTGTTCGGAAAGCGGTTTCACTTCCATACAATTTACCATTCTACTGATGCGAGTGATTTTGCCCAGGTCTATTCGCCTGTTATCTATTCTTTTAATACTGGTGAAGATATTCCCCGCATCATCTTTAACGCTGATAAAAATGCCTGTAGGGGTTACATACGATTCGGTTTCGGGGTAGCCAAAACAATTGCAAACCTTACGCATCATCAATTCTACCCGATTGGTGTTACCTCCGCTTTGCAAAATGATGCGTCCTACTTCTAAAGCCAGTTCCAAAACTTTTTGGGGAAGGACTTTTGCCATCTTACTCCTTTGTTAGCTCCGCTAAAATTTCTGCAGGTAAACCCAAAATTCCCGCTATGCGAATTGCACATTGGGGAGGTGCTGTTTTTCGGGAAACAGGCAAAAGTGAATAATCCATTGCTTCCGCAAGAAGCGCCAGGCGTGTTTCCAAACTGTTATCTTGCATTTTTTCCAAACGCTTAAAGCTTTGTTCATCAATTCCTTTGATGGTAAAGTGTGCTAAACCTGCAAGTTCTGTAGGAGCACTGAAATGAGTGGCAGAAATGATAGTGTTATCACTATTTATCAGATACTTAAGCGTAGCTACACAAATTGCCTCACCTTCTTCAGGATTGGTGCCTTTGGCAAATTCATCCAGTAAAATAAGTTTCTGCCCTTTGCGTTGCAGCATATTGGAAAGCGAAACTACTTCCCGGGCAAAGGAACTTAAGGTCTCACTGTTTTCGCCCGAATCGTGATTGTAATAGACCTCCTCAAACAGCGGAAGTTTAGCTTTTTGGGCAGGTATAGGTATTCCCAAAGAAGCCAAAACACACATCTGACCGATAGTTATTAACGCGGTGCTTTTTCCCCCCATATTGGGTCCCGTAATCAAATTATCCTTTTGGCTCATCGCAATATTTAAGGGCTGGTAATTACGCTTAAGCGTTTGCAGAAAAAGTTGCAGCGGCAAATTTACCGCCTCGGAAAGAAAAATGCCTGTAAAAGAAGGAGTTAGAGTAGGAAAGCAGCAGGAATAATGCGCGGCAAATTTAGCCAGACAAAAATCCCAGGCATATTCTCCAATGCTGCCATAAGCAAGTTCAAAAATATTGAAGTCAGTTTGTATTTGTGAGGTAAGATTGGCTAAAATCTGATTTTCTTCTTCGGTTATTTCCTTTGAGAGCTGATGCAGTTGAGCTTTTAGAACGGTTGCTTCTTCCGAATCAGCCAGGCGAAAATTATAATTTGCCAGTCCTTCCGAAACAACAATAAAATATTTGGATGCTAAGATTGCCTCCAGTTGCTCTTTCCGGTTGCGTGAAAGGGTAAATTCCTCCTTCAAAGTTGGCATCTGAAGGTCTCTTTTAGCTTGTTCCAAATCCCTGTGTCGTAGTTCTTTCAGAGCATTGGCAATGTAAAATTGCTTAGAAGTAAGCATTGTTAAGTAAATAGAATAGTAAGGATAAATCCGAAAAGTAGGTAATTTATTGCCTTCGGGATCAAGCAGGGAAAACATATTTTGCAAATCCGGCAAAGGATGTTGATTATCCAGTTTATGCTGTTTCAGATTTTCCTGCAGCTGCAAATAGCTGTAAAGGAATGATTTTATTTCAAATAGTTCATTTAACTCCAAACACTCAGTGGTCTTCAAATGCTTTATCGGCAACAAAGGAAGCTCTCTAAAAAGACCTTCTAACTTTGCTTCCAGGGCTTTATTACCTTTAATTGCCTTCAGGATATTTTCCGTATTGCAATTTTGTGTACACAGCTCCTCATAGCTGTAATGCTTTTTATTCAATTTTTGGTGTTTTACTGTTTCCATAACTTCGCCATTGGTATCCAGCAAGGCGAATAGTTTGTCTAAGAACAGTGCTTCTTTTACATACTTTTGCATTTTACCATCCTTCAAAAGGCATTTTATCTTAGTTACTTCTGCTGTCAATCATTTTTCTGATAGTTCCGTTTCCGGTGCTGAGGATTTTTGTTTGTTGCTTTTGTAAGCGTTGCATTGTTTCCGGATGAGGAAAGTGATATATATTTCTGCGGGAAGCAGTTATCCAAACCTCCCGGGGGTTAACTGCCTGTAAAAAAGAGGCAGAACTGGAACTGCGTGAACCGTGATGAGGAATTTTTAGATAGTCCGCTTTCAGCTCCGGAGCATAATTATCTACCAGATAGTTTTCTGCTTCACTCTCAATATCGCCGGTAAAAAGAATGCTTGCCTTTTTTGTATCTAAGCGGCACACGAGAGAGGAGTTATTTTCGTTTAGGGGACTATAAAACTTATCGGGATGAAGAAACTTCAGCTTTACATTGTCTGTAACGAAAGAACAGGTATCACTAATAGTATTGATTTTAACAGCCGGAAAGGATTTTTGTTGCCTGACGACTTTCCAGAAATCCTGTTTCGTGCTTTCATCGCTAACAAATATCTGCCCTACTTTTTTATTATTTAAAAGGGTTATCAGACCTCCGCAGTGGTCACTGTGTAAATGCGTAAGAACCAGATAGTCAATTTGAGCAATGCCTTTCTTGCCTAACCAGGGAAGTAAATTGCGGTTTAGCCAGCTGTCTTGTGAATATTCGCCTGTGCTTAAAAAACTTTCCCCAAACCCTTTTTTATAGGTGCCACCGGTATCAATCAACATCGTTTCTCCATTGGCAAAATGAATTAGCGTGCAGTCACTTACACCGCAATTGAAAACATACACACTGGTTTCGGATTTATGGAGAAAGGGAATGAAAATGAAGCCGGAAACAAGCACACACATTGGCAGGGTGGCAATTAAAGCCGTTTTGAATTTAGCCCGGATAAGCAAAAAGCCCCATAAAATAACCGTTGCTAAAGCCAATGCCTGAAAAAGAGATAAGTAATTGGCAGAAATTGAGAAAGGCAAATTATAACAAAACTGCATCCATTTTATCCAAAGGGTATTAACCGCTTTGTAAACCAACACAAAAGCCCTGGTTAAATACCAGCCCCGGGGAAAAATCAGCACCAGAAAAGAAAGCGGAAGCAAAATGCCACTCAAGGGAATGCCTAAGGTATTGCCAATTATTCCATTGAGGGAAGCAGTGCCAAAATGATATAGCGTGAAAGGAGTGATGGCTATGGAGATTAAAGCCGAAAGCAAAATGCCGTCTTTTGCTCCCTCCAGAGTTTTATATAACGGATTACTAAGCTTCTTTTCCGCTGAAAAAAGATAAAACCCGGGCATACCGTAAAAAATTACCAGCACCGAAACAAAGGAAAGCTGAAGTCCAATATTAAACAATTGCAT
The DNA here is from genome assembly GCA_035403355.1 of Candidatus Cloacimonas sp. Lineage (NCBI taxonomy): Bacteria > Pseudomonadati > Candidatus Cloacimonadota > Cloacimonadia (SeqCode) > Cloacimonadales (SeqCode) > Cloacimonadaceae (SeqCode) > Cloacimonas (SeqCode) > Cloacimonas sp. (SeqCode). Next base: position 29,727 of record DAONFA010000006.1, read on the forward strand.
AGGACTTAGCAGAGTGATAATGAATAGTGATAACGATAGCGTTTGCGCTCCGGAAACAGGACTTTGCAGCCAGCGCGCTAAAATTACTATCGCTATCATTATTATTGAACGCGTAACTGAAGGAGCCCAGTTATTGAGTGCAGCATACAGCAAAATTATCGGTAAGAAAAGAAATTCTGCCAGTTCTCTGCTAAAAAACATCCGTAACAGCGAAACTAAAATCAAATAGATAAACCAGATATGCATTCCGCTTACAACAATTAAATGAATGATTCCTGCTCCGGTAAGCTGAGTAAGATATTCCTTACTTAACCCCGATTCCCCAAATAGCAATGCTTTTGCCCAATCGGCATCACTACCCAATTTGACATCCAGCGAACTTAGCAGTTTATAACGCAACCTGCCAATTAAAGCGCTAACTTCCAGTTTAGGATACTCTTGCGATTTACTTAACTGATAGGCAATTGCGGAATATTGAGCCGGATAAATATCCAGAATAGGGTCTCGGATTAAGGGATAAAGATTTGCCAATAAACGATAAGTTCTACCTGGAAGCAATGTTTCACTGGAGGAAAGGATTATTTTTTCCTGCAGGGGAAAAGAGGCAAGAGAATCAAGCTCTACAGCATAGCGTTTTTCTTCCACGGAGAAAACCTTTACCACCCTAAAAGTTATCTCCTGCTGCAGCGGTTCTTTTTCCTGCAATAATATCTTCAGCTGCGAACTATCCTGTTGGCAAAGAGATAACCGCAGCATACCTAAAAACAGAAACAGCAGTAAAAGCAAAATTTGGCGTATTTTGCGTATAAAGATGGCAGCTACTGCCAAAGCGCCTGCAATAATTAATGGCAGATATATTTCCGGTTGCAGATATTTAGCCAGAATGATACCGATAGTCCAAAACAAAACCGGTAACAAAAAAGGAGCAGGTGCCTTGCGGTTTGCCTCCATCTATTTTTTTCTCCATCTTCAGGTTAGTAGATTTTCCTTATGCCCCGGAAAAACGACATTCTTGTCGTTTGTGGTTGACCGGGAGGTCAACCCTCTGGAAAAAACGACATCCTTATCGTTTGTGGTTGACCAGGAGGTCAACCCTCCGGAAAAAAGACATTCTTGTCGTTTGTGGTTGACCAGGAGGTCAACCCTCCGGAAAAACGACATCTTGTCGTTTGTGGTTGACCGGCAGGTCAACCCTCCGGAAAAAAGACATTTTGTGGTTTGTGGTTGACCGGGAGGTCAACCCTCCGGAAAAAAGACATCCTTGTCGTTTGTGGTTGACCGGGAGGTCAACCCTCCGGAAAAAAGACATCCTTGGCGTTTTAGGGTTGACCAGGAGGTCAACCCTCCGGAAAAAAGACATCCTTGTCGTTTGTGGTTGACCAGGAGGTCAACCCTCCGGAAAAAAGACATTCTTGTCGTTTGTGGTTGACCGGCAGGTCAACCCTCCGGAAAAAAGACATCTTGTCGTTTGTGGTTAACCGGGAGGCCAACCCTCCGGAAAAATCAACTTAATTTAACCAATCTGCATAAATTTTTTATCTTCGTCTGTATCTTTTACCTAATTAAGGTATGTGTTTTGTCCAAAGCGATATTTCCGCTTTATAAGGTCTTTCCCCATCTTTTAAAGCCCGATTCAGTTTATCCAGCATTTTGGAACGCCTGGCTTTACTATTTGCCTTCACTTTAACGCTAAACAAAGCACTGGCAATTTCTTCGCCTTCAGTATCCCAAACCTTTGCCATTAAAGCAATTTCCTGGTCTCTTTTGCCGGTATTGGCAAGGGTGTATTCCAGTTCTATAAATTGATTGCCGAAATTACTGATGCGGATATCGCTAATCTGGATTCGGGATGCATTTTTTCTTACTCCCGTGCGTTGAATATAAATCCCCAGAATAACAAGCAGAATAACAATTAGCAGAATATACTGCTTTGGTTTATAGCGTTTTGGAAATTCCAGGCGGTCAACTACTCTCATTGTTAATCCTCTAATAAATGAATTGCCAGGCAGAATAAACGGTATTTTGCCAATCCTTAGTGTGGCAGGTTTCAAAACCAAGTAACAAACGGTGGTGTGCAAAAATATCCACCAGGAGATTACTTTTCAGGGTGATAGTTTCTGTTTTTGTGCCTTCAAACCAATGTGCCGTGCCTTCATCAATTTCTTCTGCTGTATGAAAAACAGCGTGGTAATTTTGTTGCCAGTCACTACCAAAACTCCCCTGTTTACAATAAGATACACCTCCCTGCCAAAGAAGAATATCCTTATAGGGTAAACGCAAAAGACAGGAAATATCTACCAGATTGGAACCTTTGGGATAACCAAGGGGTCTGCCATCAGAGGAAAACATTGTCTGAATCAAATAATGCGTATAAGTGAAAGGACGCACAGCTGTAACTTCCGTAGTTATATCTGCAGAAGGACTTTGCGGCAAGGCAAAAGGAACATTCCAACGCATACCGCTCTGCAGAGCATATTTATTTCCCCACCAGGAACTGAAAAGTTTGCTGGAGCTAAATTCATCAATCAACACCTGGGCATAGAGAAATAACGGCTGCACCGGTCTATAATTGCCTCCGGCATAAATCATTACATTATCTCTATCCCAAAGGTTATGTTCAATTGCCCGCCAGAAAGCATTCGGCAAAAAGTAGTTCAGTTCGGGTGAACGGTTACCGTAGATTATTTCTTCTCCTAAAAATAAATCCAGATTGGAACAGGGATGAAAACCCAGTTGATGCAATGCCAGATACTTTTCCGGTAAAAGTTTTCCGTAAATTTCCGTGCTATCTGCCACTAAAGATGCGTGTAAAAAAGAAATACTGAATATACCTGCTCTGCCTTCAGCTAAGATATAACCGTAGTCATTCACCTCGTCACTTAAAATGATACTGCCGCTGATGGAATTGCCCACGGGAAATTTCCCGCGTCCTAAAGCCAGAGTCAAGTTCCTGGCATTGTAACTGATATCACCGCTAAGGTTATCTATGTTCAATTTTTCATCCGCTGGTTTATAGTATCCATCTACCAGCCAGGAAGTTTCTGCTGCTTCCTGATTGCCCCAAAAAATGCCGTTCCACCAGTTAGTATTCATTTCCAAGCGGGTTCCATATTGCGATTTTAGCAGCAAACCGCCATAGAGAAAACTGCAGCTTTCATCTTTCTTCATCGGTTCCAAACCGGCAATAGCATTTATTTCGGCATTAAACTTATAGTCGGGACTTTGATAGCTCATAAGTGAATGTTTAGCATTGCCTACCCGGCAAATATCCAAAACCGCATCCCCAAAACGAGACAGCGGGACAAAAGGTAAATATAATCCATTGCTATAAATAGAAATACTATCATCTTTAGCAGGGAGAGGAGAGCTTAATAAACTTGGTTTTAACCCGGTTTGAATTTCCGGATTAAAGGCAGAGCCCGGAATATAGCTTAATGCAGGTAGTAATGCACTAAAAAGCATTAGGGCTGTCAAACAAACATTTTTAACCATAATAAATCAGGATTCATCCTGATGACGCAATTGCATCAGGCGTTCCACTTCCTCCTCTGATATTTTTAATTCCCTGGCAATTTCACTGTTCTTCCAACCGGAATCAAGCAACCGCTGCACCATAAGAACAAGGGTCTTATTTTCCTCAGCAGGAATTTCTGTTTTATTTTCGGATTCCATCTTGAAGTCCAAAGTTGGTTTCTTTTTGCGTTTGCCTAAATTAGCAATGAGGTGATAGATGAGTATTAATAACAAAATTAGGATGATTAGCAGCATCAATTTCCGCATCCATTTTGTAGCGGGTAATTTCTTATCCTGAATAGTATTAGCTGTTTTACCGGTTTCCGGTGCTTTGGGGATAATAGTTTCAGCTTTTTCTTGGTCGCATACTGTCTTACCGGCAATTTGTGTTTTCTCTGCAGGATTGCATTGTGCTGCCTTGGGGATCTGATTTCCCGTCAAAACTTGCTGGGCTAAAGGATAATACTCTGAATTTTGCGGAATTTTGGCAGCTATGTTATTTATCCGGTTACTGCCTCTTTGTTTTAGCAGTAAAGTCCATTTATACAGTATTGCATAATCTTCAGGATAGCTTTTAGATAGTTCGTAGTAAATTTTATCGGCACTGTTCAGTTTTCCGGCAGAAGCATAAAAATCAGCAAGCTCTAATTTTTGTTGCTTATCAGGTTTAGCAACAATAATATCCAGAACTAATCGTTGGGGAGAATCCAAAATCATCTGTTCCAGAAGATAGGGGCTGGAAACAGGAATAACCATCTTATTGTCAATTTGCTCAATAGCATTTACCAACCCCCCTGGTTGATACTGAATATTTACATTATTGGCATTTGTATTGTCTAAATTGATTTCCACCCGGTTATTACCTTCAATAACTTTATAATCTCCCGTCCCGTATAGACCTATAACAATTCTGCTGACAGCTGAACCGTAATTTTCCATCTCCACATAAGTAAAATCCAGAGCGGAACAAAAAGCCGCAGATAGCAAAACTGCTGTAATTAGAACTCTTTTAATCATATATTCATCTCTTTGCTTTATCGGAATGTGGCTGGTAAAAAACCCTTTGCCACAGAATATTCTTCTTTTTCATTTTTTTTTCTGCTCTAAAATTGGCAAGCTATTTTTATCATAACCCCGCAACTAATTCTATTGTAGCATATTATGCTTTCTTTTTCTTGCTCTGCCCTGAAACCTCTTTTAAGAAGAAACTATAAAAGCGATGGGGCAGATTTTCTCATTAATCCTCCAGCAGATTTTATTACTTGCCAGAAACTAATTCCGGATTATTTTAATAATTGTGTTCTACCTAAAGATGTAGTAGATATAAAAAAGTAACAGTCATCTCTTATAGTAAGAAGATGGTTATCTATGAGATAGGAGAATAAACAGATGTTCTACTTAACCGTTTTTTTTATGCACCCTGTTGCTTTTTACCTAAGTAAAAGGAGGAAAAATGAAAACTAAGATTACTTTTACCTTCGTCGCAATCCTGCTTCTATTTTTATTCACTGCCTGTGACAAAGATGATAATAATAAGCCCCCTGCCAATACGGAAATCACAGTTGCCTTGAATAATTACTGGCAGTATCAAACAGACCTTACTTCCCTTATGGAGGCGCATGATGGCACGATGAATGAGATGCAAAATGCCATTCGCAATTTGGGAAGTAAAAAGAAAAGTCGTGATGCCTTTACCCAAATAGACGCTATGGTAGAGGATTATATTAGCCAGAGTAATGCTATAGCTGGAAAATTTGATGTTCTGGTTCAAGCGGAAAATGCTATAGTTCCTTATGGCGGGAGCAAGAACTTATTAACCGATATCGCCAAAGGTGTATATAACAAAGCGAAGGATACAGTAGTATCAGGTGGAAAGATGGTTCGTTCCGGTTGGCAAGTGATGAGCGGTAAACAAAGTATCCGTCAGGTATTAAATGATCCTGATTCCGGTATTCCCATAATTTCCGGATTTGCAGCAGCCGTCCAGGAACGAAATAGCTCTCGGGATGCAAAAATTCGGGAGATGATTTTACACTGGAATCCTGTAACTTCCCCTACAGATTGCAGTAATACCATTCCTTATGATGATTTGCCTGGTTCTACGCCTCAGGAAAAAGCAAACGCCTATTTGAATATGAGTGACGAAGACCCTGTAAAAATGGGTATGCGAAGAGATGTTATGCTTTGGAGTGATGACGAACGCCAAGCTACTGCCGAAACAGCCAAAAAACTTGGCGAAACGGGTGTGAAAGCTGTTGGTGATGCTTATGGAGGAACTCCTGGTGAATGTGTGAATGAAGTTATGAACCAAATGCTGGATGAAGATGAAACAACTGCTGACTGCGGCACTATGCATATTGATTTTCCTGTTACGGAGAGTAAAACACTGATTATTTCCAAAGCCAATATGCCTGATGATGACCCCCGGATTACAGTTATAATGAATGCTCCCCAAAATCTGGAACAACCATTACCCCCGGGTGAATATCATATTATTGCTTTAGCAGAAGGTTTTATACGAGGTGTGTATGAAAATCTGCATATTGCCAAAACTACAGTTACCAATCTCACGGCAGAATTATTAAAATTAGCGGATAACCCCATTATCATTGAGGATTTAACTGTTCAAGAAGGTTGTATTACAGTAAATCATCCTGTTCATTCCCATCTATCCTGCGTAAGCACAATCGGGCAGGAGCTTTCTTTTGCGTGGACTGTTTCCGGGGGTTCCTATACCGGGTTTAGTGCTAATGGAACAGAACTGACTTTTACTCCCACTGAAGAAAAGGAATATACAATTTCGGTAGATATTTCGGATAATCTTAACAATCATAAAACAAGAAGTATTTCCCTTACTTCTTCAGGGGGAATGTTAGCTATTGACGATTGGGACATTGTTAATGAAAATTTTGCAGATAATAAGCTGAATCCAGGTGAAGACATAACTATTGAGCTTTTTGTAACTAATACAGGAACAACTGCCCTTAGCGGCCATCATAATATTCCTTCCGGAAACGGTTTCACCTCTTTGTTTAATTCCACTGCTGTTAATATATCTGCAGGAACAACATTAGCTATATATGTCCCGCTTAGAATTAATAGCGAAATGAGTATGAATGAAATAACTCTGCAGTATCAATTCACAGCTCAGAATCAGAACAATGACATTGTCCTGATTAGTGATTCTATAGAACTGCCGGTAGATTTTTATGTGACAATAAATGAAATTAGCAATGTAGTAACCAATCGTATTGTGAATATAACAGGAAAAATAGCTAATCCCAGCTTAACTTCTGCCCTATTGATATTGGATAACGATAGTGAACATTCCCTTGAAATGAATTTGAATAACGGATGGTTTTCCCAGGCAGTTGTTCTGAATGGTTCAACAGCAGAAATTTCTCATACGGTTTATGTGATTGCCGTCTCAGGAGGTTTAACCGCTGAAGATACAATGACTTTTACTTCTTTGGTGCCCCTAATGGCTTTGCATTGTACTCTCACCTGGGATACTTCAGGAACGGATGTTGATTTCTGGATTACCGACCCCAACGGAGAAAAATGTTATTATGCTCATCGCCAAACAGCAAGCGGTTTAGCTCTTGATGTTGATGATACAAATGGTTATGGTCCTGAAAATATCACTTCCGCAAGCGTAATTCCAGGTGACTACCTCGTGCAGGTTCATTATTATAGTGACCACGATTATGAAAATGCTATCGGGACCAATTGTGTAGTAGTTGTGCGTCAATCAGAACTTACACCTGTAAATTATTATGGTTATTTAGCTGATACCGGAGATTTATGGACTGTAACCACCCTGCATTATGATAGCGTAACGGGCTGGAGTGTTAAACCAAAGAATGCATACTCCAAAGTTAATATTGCTACTTTACCTAAAAAATAGGAGGTTTATTTCCCGCAGATTACACTGATTTCACGCGGATTACGCGGATAAAAGAATTAGACAAGTATAGTGACCACGAAGCTTCGCTTCAGCAAGGTTTGGACTATTTGGAAGACAATGTTTTGCTTACAATCTTGAAATAATATTACTTATTTTGCTGTTATTGCAGCAATAGAAAAGCGCAAAACCTCATTTTTACTTGACAGCAGTTATTAGCACAAGATATAAGGAATCTATGAATAACGAAGAATATACCGCAATAGACGAATTTGAGCTGGAACCTGAAAACTGGGAACAAGCTGAAAGGACTGAAAGGACAGCTTTTTTAGCTGCATTGGCAAAACCGGCAGAAACCGATAAAGATATTGAAGAATCGCTTAAAGAACTGGAACGCTTAGCGGAAACGGCTGGAATTCAGGTTTTAGGAACTTACCGGCAACGAAGAAACTCCCCCGATAGAGGAACCTATTTTGGCAAAGGTTTTTTAACTGATTTAAGCCAGAAAATGATGCAAGCACAGGCAGATATCTTGATTGTTAACGACGAACTGGAACCTTCTCAAGCACGCAATTTGGAAAGGGACTTTCAAATAACAGTGATAGACCGCACAGAAGTTATCCTGGATATTTTTCATAAACATGCCAAAACGCGCGAGGCAAAGCTGCAAGTTCATCTTGCTGAACTGGAATATCAGCTACCACGCTTAAAAAGGATGTGGGAGCATTTTGATAAAGAACGCGGCGGAGTGAGAAATACAGGTGGAACCGCTACCCGAGGAATGGGAGAAAAACAAATTGAAATTGACAGACGCCTGATTAAGGATAAAATCCGAAAAATCAACAAAGCGATAGAAGCTATCCAGCATCAGAAAGAAACACAACGCAAGCAACGGGAAAAAGCTCGCAAAATATGTCTGGTGGGCTATACCAATGCCGGTAAGTCAACCCTTTTTAATCAGTTAACCAAAGCCAATGTATTGGTGGAAGATAAGCTTTTTGCTACCCTGGATTCCACTACCAGGCAACTGAAACTTTCTACCGGACATCCAGTTGTGCTATCGGATACGGTAGGTTTTATTTCCAAACTGCCACATCATCTAATTGCTTCTTTCAAGGCAACTTTGATGGAAGTGCAGGATGCCAATCTGCTGTTGCAGATAGTAGATGTTTCCGATGACCGCTTTGAATATTATATTCAGCAGGTAAATTCGGTGCTGCTGCAAATCGGAGCTGAAGCCATTCCGCAGATATTTGTCTTCAATAAAATAGACAAAGTGGATACAGTTTTCGTCTCTCTATTGGAACGCCAATTTCCGGAAGGGGTTTTTATTTCGGCTGCACAAAGCATAAACATAGATAAGCTACTGGTAAAAGTAGAAGAAATGCTTTTAGGTAACAGGATTGTGCAGCTGAAAATTCCTTATCCAAAGACAGCTCTTGTTTCCAAATTGCACTCCCTTGCAGAAATTATCAGTGAGGACTATAATGAAGATGGAATCTATATGGAAGTGGAAATCAGCCGGGACGACCTGTATTTAGTGGAAGAATACATAAGGGAAACAAAGAATAACAAATAGAAATTGAATGCCACCGGGAGACCTCTTTTTGCTGATATTCTTATTTCTATATTCATATTACCGCTATTTTGATGTATTCGTTTGGGATTCTCCCTTACATTAGCATAACCTATCACTTTTTCATTTAAAACTGAGAGGATACCTATCTTCTGCTTGATTAGTTGTGGTAGAGATAGGGTGGTCTATCCTGGTATTTTGCCGAGTATCGCCACCACATCACTACCACAACTAATCAAGCAAGAAATTATCCGGATTCTATGCCAAGACGAGATTATAACGAAATGCGGAAGGTTAAAAAGTGCTTACCCTTTCCGGGATAATCAGTTCTGCCTCCGTTGCCTGAATTACATCTTCAATGGTAAGGTCTTCGGCAATTTCACGCAAGTAAAGTCCATCAGAGCAAACTTCTATCACAGCCATATCGGTGATAATAAGGTTTACCTTGCCCTTAGCAGTAAGAGGTAAATTACATTGTTTCAGGATTTTGGATTTACCATATTTATCACAATGTTCCATTGCTACAATAACTTTTTTCGCTCCTGTAACCAAATCCATTGCTCCACCCATTCCAGGAATCATTTTTCCCGGAATTAGCCAATTAGCTAAATTCCCTTCCTGATCCACTTGCAAAGCGCCTAAAACGGTAGCATCTATGTGCCCTCCGCGAATAATAGCAAAAGAGGTAGCAGAATCAAAAAAACTGGCTCCCGGAATGCAAGTGATATATCCACCCCCGGCATTGATCATATCTTTATCTTCCTGTCCTTCAGGGGGTTTAGGTCCTGCACCTAAAAGACCGTTTTCGGATTGAAAAATAACCTGCACATCTTCCGGAATATAGTTTGCGGCTTCAGTAGGTAAACCAATACCCAAATTTACATAATCACCATTTTGAAATTCTTTGGCAATACGGGCTCCGATCATTGCTCTTTTGTCTTGTGCCATTTCAGTTCTCCTTTGATAAAACAAGATAGTTTACAAAAACACCCGGGGTTACTACATCTTCAGGGTCTAATTCACCAATTTCCACTATTTCATCAACTTCTGCGATCGTAATTTTCCCTGCCATAGCCATAATAGGATTGCTGTTTCGGGCTGTTTTACGGTAGGTTAAGTTTCCCAATTTATCTGCTTTATAAGCTTTAATGAGAGCAAAATCGCTCGGAATAGCCGTTTCCAGAAGATACTCTTTGCCCTCAATGCTAATAATTTGTTTATGTTCCGCAACGATTGTTCCCAGTCCTGTAGGCGTTAAAACACCACCTAACCCGGCTCCAAAGGCGCGAACTCTTTCCATAAGCGTCCCTTGTGGAACGAGTTCAATATCAATTTCGCCGGCATTCATTTGTGCCTGAATGGTTTTATTGGTACCCATATGGGAGACCTGAGCGCTTTTAACCATTTTATTTACAATGAGTTTACCAACGCCTCTGTCTTCCCAGTCGGAAGCAATAACAATGATATGCAGGTCTTTATTTCCGTTTTCAACCATTGCATCAATGATTGTTTCCGGAGCCCCAACAGCTAAAAAACCGCCAATGGCAACTCTACTACCTGGTTTAATCATAATGGCTGTTTCAGCAGCAGTAATAATTTGTACCATTATAACTCCTTATATTCTAATTATTTATCTTTATTATATATCAAACAGCAGATTCTGAATGGAGGGACTATCGCTAACGGGTTCAATAATCTGAGGATAATAGTTACAAAAAATCTTGCCATACTCAGGATCAAATTGAGTTCCTGTTTTATTCATCACTTCCTGTCTGGCTTCCGAGGGTTCCAGATATTTACGGTATGCTCTTTTACTGGTCATTGCATCATAGGCATCTGCTATAGTTACAATTCTGGCTAAAGGGGAGATGTGATCGCTGGTTAAACCATAAGGATAGCCATCTCCGTTATACCATTCATGATGCTGAATAATGATCTCATTAACCGGGACAGGAAAACCGATGGGTCTAATAATTTTAGCCCCGATAACGGGATGCTGCTTGATCAGATCATATTCGGAGGAAGTTAAGGGCTCAATTTTGTTGAGAACAGTATAGTCAATACCGATTTTGCCTAAATCGTGAAGGATGGCTCCATAGCGGATAAGCTTAAGGTCTTCGGAATCCAATCCAATCATTTTTCCCAGCATAATACTTAAGACAGTAACTCTTTCAGAATGACCGCGAATATAAACATCATTGGCTTCCAAAGCATTTACCATCGCATGAATAGTGTTCAAATAGTTTTTTTCCAGTTGATTCTGAGCAGCATAAAGTTCCTGAGTGCGTTTCTCCACCAAGCTCTCTAAGTTCAAACGATACATTTCATTTTGAAGCAAGAGGGAATTTTTCTGCAATGCCTGCTTAACGGAAATATGTAAATCAGATAGTTCAAAAGGTTTGTGAAGAATATCAAAAGCACCTAATTGAACGGCAGAGCGTATTTTATCAGGATCGGATTCTCCGGTTATCAGGATTACCGGGATATTAGGATTTAGTTTATTGATATATTCCAAAAGCTGAAATCCTGAAAGATTGGGCATTGCTATATCGGAAATAACTACATTGAAAATATTGCTTTCCAGCAGTTCCAGGGCTTCTTGGGAATTGCTGCAGGCAGTTATTTTACAGGAAAAATCTTTCTGTAAGCTCATTCGGATACAATCCAGTATAGCTAAATCGTCATCTACAATTAGAATCTGTTTCTTTAAGTTTTCCATATCCTTTGCCTTATAAAAATCATAATCGCCTGCCTACAGCACAATCGGTTTTAAGATTTCCGGATAGTTGTTTTTCGGTTTATTTACCCTTTTGCTAACGGGGAACATTTCCAGCTCCAATTCCGCAGGAACCTGCAATAATTTTTGCAGTTCCTGGGGATTTTGGGCTTCAGGGTTCAGCCATAAATCATAGAAAGAAGAATTTAACAAAAAAGGCATTCTGGGGTGCAGGGACTGCATAAAATCATTGGCAAAAGTGGTGATTATACCCAAAGAAGGAATAACGCTGCCGTCAGGACCATACCAGGTATCATAAATACCAGCCAGATAAAGTAGATTATCACTTTTTGCCTTTATGAAAAAGGGTTGCTTATCTGTGTTACGCCATTCATAAAATCCATTGGCTGGAATTAAACAACGCCTGCGTAAAAAAGATGCTTTAAAACTTGGTTTTTCCAGAATTGTTTCACTGCGAACATTAATTAGTGGCTGCTCCGGAATATTTTTGCTCCAGGAAGGAATTAAACCCCAACGGAAAAAACCCAGATAACGGATATCCCTATTGGCAACTACTGCAGCTACAGTATTAGCAGGAGCAACATTATAGTTCAATTCAAGCTGTTCCTGGCTCTCTTTGAGCTTCAGTTCATCAGTCATCTTTTTCAGTTCTTGATCTTTAATAACTTGGGCAAAACGTCCACACATCTATTTCTCCTTCTCGGTTGACAAGATTTATGAAAGCCATTTTTTAGGCAATAACTTTTTTTACCGGCATCTCTGCTGCCACTTAAGATAAAGGAGATATGATGCAAAACAAAGACATAGACATTGTTCTAACTCGCCTGCAAGAACACTTTTACAGTGTTAAAACACCCGTTGTTGACCTTATTCAAATTAAAACTGAAGACCCTTTCAAAGTGCTGGTAGCTACCATTCTTAGCGCCAGAACTAAAGATGAAACTACCGCTAAAGCAGCGGAAAAGCTTTTTACCAAAGTGCAAAAACCGGAAGACCTGGAAAATATTCCCTTGGATGAATTGGATGCTCTAATCACTCCTGTTGGCTTTCATAGAGTTAAAGCTAAACATTTGAAGGAATTACCCAAGGTGCTGAAAGAAAAATTTGGGGGCATAATTCCTGCAGAAATAGATGAGTTACTGGAGCTCCCAGGCGTTGGTAGAAAAACGGCTAACCTTGTGCGTGCCGTTGCTTTTCAAAAACCTGCCATCTGCGTAGATGTTCATGTGCATAGAATTTGCAATCGCTGGGGCTATATTAAAACAAAGACACCTTTGGAAACCGAAATGACCCTGCGCCAAAAACTGCCGCTGAAATACTGGCTGAATTTCAATTCCTATCTGGTTGCTTTTGGACAAAATTTGTGCACTCCCCGCAAACCCAAATGCGAAAAATGCCCTATAGCCGAATTCTGTAAGCGGGTTGGAGTATAAGATTCTCTATAAGTATCACGGATTAAATTGATAAAATAGGTATGGGATAAACAGGACTAAGAGAATTTTGAGGTTATAAAAAAACGCGTAGGGCATAGAGATATACTAAACCTCACTCTTTAAAAGGAAATAGCCAGGGAGTAAAGTTCTTACTGGATTTTTCTAACTATTACTTTGTTACCTTCAATACCTTCTACTATAACTTTAGCTCCAAGTTCCACTGCCTTCTTATCAATTTCAATGGCAGACCATTCCTCGCCTCCAATTTTTACATAGCCCTTCCCCTCTTCAGGAATTTCTTTGGTAACAAAGCCATTCTGCCCTTTTAAAGCATACACATTGGTATTGCCACCCGGTTTGGATAAAAGCTTTTTACCCAGCTTGCGCATAAGAAGAAAGGAGATAAAACTGAGAACGGCAAAAATTAGAATCTGCAGGGGAACACTATTTCCCAAAAAAGGAATCAAAGAAAGCAGAGAAGTTACAATAGCTCCAATTCCGAGCGAAAAAAAGAAAAAGGCAGGATCAAAAATCTCAATGATGATAAACCCTATTCCAAGAATCATCCATATCTGCCAAGGAGATAGTTGCATTTACTGCTTTCCTTCTTCTAACTTTATATTATTTTCATCTTCAGGTTCAGGAGTAGTTTTTTTGTCTTTATAAATCCGTTTAATTTTCCGCTTGCCATGACCGTAATTATAGCGATTGTAATACCGATTATAATAACCTCCGTATCCACCATAACGATAAGAACTGCCTAAACCTCCAGCTCCAATACCTTTTACTCCTAAAGCGGAAAGAAAATACATCAACAAACGGGTTCCGTAATAAATAAGAACGGCTCCCACGGCAAAAATAATAAGCCAGTTAATAAAAATGAGAGCTAAAGATTTAATTGTTACTTCTATTGAACTGGTTTTCTGTTGTGGCACCAAGGTGATAAAGAGAAGAACATTATCTGCTTCCTTCAGCTTATCCAGATTGGAGCGCGTGTTTTGGATTAGTGAATGCAACTCTTCTTTGCGCCTGTTTTGAGTATCGGTAGGAAAGCGGACATTATTTAACTCTGTCTGTTCTTTATCATAACCCTGTAAACGAACAAGTTCACTTTCATAATCAATGTTCACCAAGGCAGTATCAATATGTTCTGCTTGTGAATTTATTGAACCAACGCGATGCAATTTTTCTATAATGACAGGAAGGTCTCTTTTAGGAACACTGAAAATATAAGCACCAAACGAGCTTTCACTTTGCTTTCTTATCTGTTTGAGGGAATGTTCGCTAATGATTTTATCTATAACTGTTTTCGCTTGATCAATATTGGGAGAAGAAAATGATATTTGCGCTTTATTAAGAAATTTAAGGTCACGATAATCATTCTGAGCGGGCTTAAAATCGTAGGTCTCATGTTTACCTGCTTTATCTTGCCATTGAACAATTGAAGCAGCCAAGGCAAGGAACACGATAAATACCGCAATCCCTTTTACTCTGCGTTTTTGTCTCTTATTCACATTAACCTCTTTTATTTATATCTTTTATTAGTTCTGCTGCATGTTTTAGTGCTGTGGAAGTTATTTTTCCGGACAGCATTCTGGCTATTTCCTCCAAGCGTTGTTCAGTTTCCACTTTGCGTATATCCACAAAGCTTTTCTCCCCTTGGGTGAATTTTTCTATTACCAGGTGCGTAGATGCTCTGGCAGCAATTTGTGCCAGGTGGGTAATACAAAGCACCTGTTGCATTTCTGCCAGTTGGGCAATAAAATCAGCTACTTTGGTAGCCGTTTTGCCTCCAATTCCTGCTTCAATTTCGTCCAAAATAATCAGTTTGGGCTCTAATCGGGATGCCAGAACTTTTTTAATTGCCAGCAAAATTCTGGATAATTCACCACCGCTAACTACTGCAGCCAGAGATTTTAATTCAAAACCAGGATTAGCTGAAAAAAGAAATTCCACGCTATCCTGTCCGCTCTCTGTAACGGCAGATATGTATTCTGAAATTAAAAAATTATCCTCAGCTTTTTTGTCAATCCTAATTTCCAATATTCCTTCGGGAATGCTTAGAGTGCGGATATTTTCCTGTAGTTCCTTACTAAGTGCTACCGCTGATTTTTGTCTTTTGCAGGAAAGTTCTTCGCCTTTTTTTTGCAGGAAGGCAAAGTCCTTTTGCAGGATTTGGGTAAGTTCCGCAATTTTCTTTTCGTTATCTGCAAAAGAGGCAATTTGGGCAGCGCGTTCCGTAAAAAGTTGCAGCAATTCTTCAATACTGCGAACTTTATGTTTATACGCCAGGGAATTGATTAAATCCAAACGCTCCTGGATTTTTTCCAAACGCAGAGGATCAAAAGAGATTTTTTCTTTGGTACCGGAAAGATTATTAGCTGCTTCCTGCAGGTTTTCCAATGCCTGTTGCAGACAATCGGCGGCATTTTTTATATCTGCATTGAAGTGTTCATAGTGTTTCAGTTTGGTTAAGTAACCGCTAAGAACATCAAAAACGCTATTTTCCCCCTCAAAAAGTTCGGCAGTAATTTGTTCGCAGAGTTCTGTTATTTCCCCGGTATGAGAAAGCAATTCATATTCGTTTTGCAGTTCTATATCTTCATTGATGTGTAACTTGGCATTTTCCAGTTCTTCAAATTGATAGCGGTATAGGTCATTTATCTGTTTTTGCTTATCTGTTTCTGCTTTCAGTTCTTCCAGTGTTTTCATTGCTGCTTTCATTTCTCTATAGGAAGTGGCAAATTCCTCTCGCAGGGGTAACAGACCGGCATAAGAATCAAGTAAATCAAGTTGATAGGCAGGTGATAATAAGAGTTGCTGATCACGCTGGTGATGAAAGTCAATCAGGTAATTCTTCAATTCTTTCAGTAAACTTACAGCTGTTCTGCGGCAATTCAAAAAGTAGGCAGATTTGCCGTTAGGGCTTATTTCTCTGGCTACAATCAGCTCGTCTTCCGTTTCTATACCGTTATCCGTAAGGAAGCAATTAAGTTCTTTAGCTTGTTTAATATTAAAAGTTGCCTCCAGATAAATGGGCTGGCTTTTATCAAATGCCTCAATGCCGGGTAAATTCTCTCCGCAAATTAAAGAAATTGAGCCCACCAGAATAGATTTACCGGCTCCTGTTTCACCACTGATAATAGTTAAGCCCTTATCCAAAGTAAGGCGTAATTCAGTCACCAGCAGATAGTTTTTCAGATAAAGCTCGGTTAACATTACTTGCCTAAATTCAATTTCCTGCGCAGGATTTGATAGAAAGTCCGATTAGAGAGTTTTATAAAGGAAACGCTGCGTTCTGAGGCGGTTACTAAAACTTCATCCCCTTCCAAAATGGCTTGAGAGTTTTGACCGTCAATTTGCAGCATTGCTGCTTGGCTTAAGCCGTAAACCTTCATCAATAGATGTTCCGTTGCTGGAAAAACCATAGGCCTGATAGCTAAAATATGGGGATTGAGCGGTGCCAGAACAATTGCCTTCATTTCCGGAGCTAAAATAGGACCCCCGGCTGCAAGTGAATAAGCAGTTGAACCGGTAGGAGTTGCAGCAATCACTCCATCGCAACGGGTATCAAAAACATAGCGTCCACCGGCTTTAATTCTGATGTGAATTAGTCCCGGGCTTTCCGCTTTATGAATTACAACATCGTTTAATGCCAATGCTTCATAGATAATTTTCCTCTCGCGTTTCAAACGGCATTCAATCAACATTCTTTGCAGGAGACGGTATTTCCCCTGTTTTAAATTCTGAATGGAAGAAGCAATTTCCGGCAGCACACTTTCCGAAAGGAAACCCAAATAGCCGAGATTAATACCTAAAATCGGAGCTCCGGTTAAAAGAGCCAAGTCCTTGGCTTTCAAAATAGTGCCATCTCCTCCGAAAACCAGAATGCAATCTATGTGTTTCCGGTTTGCCGGTTTGGGCAAGGGTTTAAACAGTTCTTTAGGTAAATCGGGAATGGTATCTATGCTGAAGAAATTTACATCGGAATGATTACGCAATTTCTCCAGCAAGTTGTAGATACTTTTTTTATCGCTGAAGGCAGGATTGATGTAAACGGCAAAGTTCTGCATTATAAGCTCGCATATAGATATTGATAGCTATCGTAGCGTTCATAAGGAATAATACCTTTATCCACCGCTGCCAAAACAGCACAGCCCTCTTCATTGATATGGCGGCAATTGTTGAATTTGCATTTACTGTAAAAGCGGTTAAAACCGGGAAAAACCTTAGGGATATGTTGTTTATCTTCACTGTGTAAAGAGATGGTTTTTATGCCGGGGGTATCTAACAGATAACCTCCAAAGCTCCAGGGAATTAGAGTTGACTGGGAAGTGGTATGTTTACCTTTTTCATTATAATCACTAACCTCTGCGGTAGGAAGATTTAAAGAGGGTTCCAAATAGTTTATCAAAGAGGTCTTTCCGGTTCCCGAGTGCCCTGTAAACACCGATTCCTTATCTTTCAGCAATTCCTTTAATTCCTGCATCCCGCTACCAGTAACCGCAGAAGTGCAAATTAAAGTATAACCTGAACTTTGGTAATAGGCAATTTGGTTTGCCAATTCATCTTCCTCTTCTTTTTTTAGAAGGTCTATTTTGTTAATGACTATAATCGGTTCCAAACCCTGAATAGCTACAATGCAAAGATAGCGGTCTATCAGTCCTGCTTTAAATCTTGGTTTTTTCCAGGAGGAAGTGATAATTACCTGATCAATATTAGCTGCCAGGATAATCTCTTTTTGAAAACTTCCTGTCCCATAACGAATTAGAGCTGAGCACCGAGGCAAAATTTTTTCAATGCGTTTTTCGGCAGCAGGGGCAATATCAACGGCTACAAAATCACCTACAGCAGCAATTGTATGGCTTTGATACAAAAATTGTTTCAAGCGTCCGCTCATTTTGGCTATTACTTTTTCACCGTTAATATCTACCACATAGCGGTAGTTACTTTTAATTTCCAGAATTCTGCCTGTCACCAGTTCCAGTCCTTCTTTATAGGACTTATTTGCTTTTGTACTGATGCGAGCGGTCTTAAATTCTGCCTTTTCTTTTAGGTCATCCAGTAAATCCGGATCAGGTATTTGGACATTTTTTATTCTTTCCGTCCAGCGTCTTGTCTTCTTTTTATCTTTTTGTTTCATTTCCCTCCGGAGAGTAACCTGAAGCTATTTAAGTGCAGGGATTATCGCATCAAAAAGTTCGGCTGCTTCTTTCACTTTGGTTTCCGAGCCGAAAACAGCATAATGATTTTTGCTCATAACCGCTTCCACCAGTTCGGCATAGTTTCTTATATCTTCAATTTTTGCGGCAAGCACCTCATCTCTGATTTGCTGTCTATCTTCAAAAGTGAAGCCGGTAATATAATCCTCATCGGCTTTATCGCCAATTCCTTCAGGAGTTAGAGGAAAATCTAACAAGGATATTTCCCCGATGATGTATTTATCAAATTCCCGTTTATTACAATCAAAATTCCTTAAAAATTCGGGTATGGTATTATATATTTCCAGGGTTTCTCTTAAGTTCGGATCGCGGTAGGAAACAAAGAATACATAACCGCCCAAAGTAAAATCACTCATATTACCGTAAGCGCCACCTTTCACACGCAATTCCTGGTATAGATAGTTGTTTTTTAAAATATTATTCAGCACTCTCAGTTTTCCGCTGTAGGAATATCCCTTGCGGAAAAAGTTACCCCCTTTAGCGCAGAATTGAACTTGCACCGGGGCATAAATACCTTCGTTAAAATCCCGCACGGCAAAATGACTTTCCACAGGAGCAAATGCTTCCGGGGAAATGGAATCTACCAAAGTTCCCAATTCATCTACGGCAGAAGGAATAAGCTCTGCATCGGCAGTAATACTGATTAGTAAATTATGAGTAGTAAAGAAGGTCTTCTTAATCCAGTTCAGTTCCTCAATTATTTCGTCTATGGCGGAATCCATATTACTTACCAGGTCACACAAAAAATGGTAGTATCCCAATCCGTGAGTGATATCTGTCCAGTGGTAAAGCTGGGAAAGTGGTTTCAGCATTCTTTGAATGGCAATATTATGTCCCCTGAAAGGTAGCATTGCTTCACTTTTGGCTTTTAATTCCGCCAGCAGTTTTTTTAAGCGTTCCGGTTCTTCAAATAGCGGTTTTAAGGCAAAGTCGGAGGAAAGCTCCATCATTTTTCCGAATTTATCTTTAACCGCCTTACCGCGTAAAACAATCTTGGGCAAAATATCATCCGGGGTTTGGTAACTGTTAAAAAGAGCTATATCCAAATAAATTCCACCGGTATTACTGTCAATTTCCGTAGCGCGTTTGGTATAGCTATAGTTTTCGCTGTTCATCCATTCCACTAATTGAGTGTAAAGTTCAATCCAGGGCAGGTCTTCTTCTTCTGCATAAGCAAGGTCAAAGTAGGTCTTAAAATAGACAATTCCATTTGTGGTTACCGGATGTTTCAGCACCTTAATTCCATTCCAGGTTTCTTCTTCAGTGGGATAGCGTTTGGCTTGAGGATTAAGGTCTTTTAAAGAAAGCATCGGAATCTTTTCCAGATTCTCTCTTTTTTCGGGTTCTTCCTGCCATTTTACCAGTTGCCGGTTAAATTCAATCAGTTTGGCGATTTCTTTTTTCTTCATTTTTTTCTTCAGCGCAGCTAATTTATCAGCGGTTTCCTGTTCCATTTTCTGAATTAAACCGGGAACAGGAACAAAGGTAATTTGGCTGGAATGTTTATTTTTCAGCAATGCCTTTTCCAGCAATTCTTCAAAATAGGGTTCTTTCAATCCCTTACGCAGTTCTTTCAGCATTGGTTCAAAGGCAAGTTTATCCAAAGGATTGCCGTTATGCATCCAAAGTCCTTGGGAATTAAGAGCATAAATCAAACCCTTGGGATAGTATCTATATTCAGATTCCCGCAAGGAAAATTCCGTTTTATTGATTACTGCCTCAATCAGGTTTTTATCCAAACCTTCTTTCGCTATTCTTTTCAATTCCTGCTTAATCAGTTTTGCCAGGGCATCAATGTTTTCCTGTTTCACTTGTTTACACAGAAGAAAGATAGTTGGTTGCAGCATATCTTCATCCACGGAAATTGAGCTGTCTTTGGCATAGCCGGATTCCTGAATTGCCTTTTTTAAAGGTGAAGCAGGGCTATCCATCAGCATTTCGGCTAATGCTTTTAATGCTTGAGGCAGATATTTATCGGTAATTTGTCCATAAGTCCAGTTCAAAGAAAGATAATATTGGTCTTCAATATTTTTGCCTTCTTCAACGGGGATTTCCATATTCAAAACTTTGGTTTTACTGAAGGGTTTTTGCAGCGGAACTTGCACTTTTTGCTGATTATCTTCAAATTGGGATAAGTATTCCTCATCAATAACTTTAAGCGCCTGCTCAATATCCATATCTCCGTAAAGGGTTATTTTACTGTTTGCGGGATGATAATATTTGCTGTGGAAGGCAAGAAACTTTTCATAAGTAAGTTCCGGTATCGCATCAGGATCGCCTCCACTTTCAAAACCGTAAGGTGTATCAGGGAATTGTGCCTGTTTGCTTTTCCTGCCGATATTACTTTCCGGAGAAGAAAAAGCACCTTTCATTTCGTTATAAACAACTCCGCGATAATTCAGGGGAGCATCTTCAGCAGTTAATTCCAAATGCCAGCCCTCTTGGTGAAAGATATTAGGTTCAGCGTATATATTGGGAAAAAATACTGCATCCAGGTAAACCCGCATCAAATTTATAAAATCCTTATCATTTGTGCTGGCTACGGGGTAGCAGGTCATATCGGAAAAAGTCATAGCATTAACGAAAGTATTCATACTTCCTTTAACCAGTTCCATAAAAGTACTTTTGGCGGGGTAGTTTTTACTTCCGTTTAGGACAGAATGTTCCAAAATATGAGGACAGCCGCTGTTATTTTCCGGAACTGTCTTGAATCCAATCATAAAAACCTTGTTATTATCAGCGCATTGATAGTGAATAAGTTCAGCGCCGCTTTGCAAATGCTGATAGCGGTAAGCAGTGGTCTTTATCTCTTTAATTTCCCTTTTTTCAATCAGCTGGAAGCCGGAGAGCAACTTTTTTTGTTTCATTTATCACCTCTTATATCAATTTATAGTCCTGCAAACATTGTTTTAACAGAGCACGATTATTTTCCAGTAAAGGACACATCGGACTGCGGAAAACCAAAGATATTATTCCCATCATTGCCAGTGCCTCTTTTGCGGGAATAGGATTGGTTTCAATAAACATCATTTCATTTAAGCGAGCCAAATATTGATGTTGTTTAGCAGCAGTAACAAAATCACCCTGCAAACAAGTAGCTATATGTTCACTCATTAGTTTAGGAGCCACATTAGCTGTAACGGAAATAGTTCCTTTCGCACCAACTGCAATTAAAGGAAGGTTCAAAGCATCTTCTCCACACATAAGGGAAAAATTTTCCGGGGCATCACGCACAATTTGAGTTGCTTGCACTAAATTTCCGGTTGCTTCTTTAATTCCTGCAATGTTTGGATAGGTCTTTGCCAGTTCAACAGTCGTAGCTGCGGTCATATTTACTCCCGTCCTTCCAGGGACATTATAAATTACAATGGGAATATCTACTTTGGAAGCAATCGTGCCAAAGTATTCCAGCATTCCTTTTTGCGTGGGCTTGATGTAATAGGGAGTAATAATTAAAGCATAATCAGCTCCCAGTTCTTTTGCTTTTTGAGTGGCAGCCAGGGTCTGATGCAAATTGTTTGTTCCCGTGCCAATTATCACAGGTAACTTGCCGTCAATCTTTCTCAAAGCAAAACGCAACAGAGCATCTTTTTCATCGGAAGCCAAAGCACTTGTTTCCGCAGTTGTTCCTAAAAGTAAGATACCGGTTGTTCCATTATCCAGATGAAACTGGATAAGGTCTTCCAAAGCAGTCCAGTCAATACTGCCATTTTTGAAAGGAGTAATCAGGGCAACATAAGTTCCTTGCAGCATTTTTTTTACCTCCAAGGTTATCTATCCTTATCTCTAAACATATTTTATTCCATTTTAGCCAAAGAGAGCATTTTCGTCAATCAAAAAAAGAGGAAAGGGTTATTCTTTTAAGCAATTTACTTCTCCGGATAATGCTGCATCGCTTCCCCCTGCTTTTACCTAAGGAAAATATACAAAAACCCAATAGACATCCCGCAAAATAGCAAAACAGGTCACTTATCCGAAAACCAAAACCCAAAAGCAAACCCCCGATAAGCGTGGCACGAATTGTTTCCAGCCAGGCAGGATGCCACAATTGACTAAGCTCTATTAAACAGGAAAAATTATAGGTAATCAGCCCTATCTCCCAATTTCTTTGCCGGGGAAAAAGCCACCTAAAAATAGCAAAAAAAGCCAAAGCCCACATTGTATCGCCGGTATAAGCAACAAAAAATTGCGGCAAAATATTTGCTCCTTTGCGCGAAGCAATTCCCAAAATTGCGCTTAATACAAAAACCGCAAAAGGAAATCCCCCTTTCAGAACACTTTTGCCTGCGTTATTTTTTTTCATTCGCTTCGCTACCTTGAATTTCGTCCTTTCTCTTCATCTGAAAAACAAAAACAATATCTCCCAAACAAGTATTTCAGTCAAGGACTTTGTATGCTGATTACTATCTTGGAAATACAGACCTGCAGCTAAATTTTATCCGGATCCCTACTTGCACCGGAATCCGCAGTGGACCGGAAAATACTTATGTAAGATCAAGATGAAAACTATATAAGATAGATTATATTATTAAACTAATCATACTATCTATGTAACTAGGGTCTTCCATAAAAACCACATTTTTCTTTAGATACTCTTCTGGATCATAACCTCGGAGCTTTAGCTCTTATTTGGGGGTCCCTGACAGTATCCAGCAACTAAGGATTACTTTAGGATCAGTTTATTGGTAAATTTATGGGTTTTTAGAGTAGTTTTGCGTGCCATTACTTTTTTCTCTTGGGGCTTTTCTTTTCCAGTTGTTTCACTTCTTCAACCACTTCCACAAAGTGCTTTTCCACTTCAGTCGGATGGGTAAGCTGTTCCTGCTGCCATTTGTCATATTCCAGGCGGGCTTTTTGCAGTGCCTCTTCGTGAGATACCTTGTCACAATGTTTCAGAATATCCCTGCCGTTCAGTTTAAGAAACTCGTCCAGTTTGATAATCCAATCCTGCATCCGCATAGGTTTCCTGTTTAATGCCTGTAATTCCGCAAAATCCAGATACATAGTGACAATCCGGTTCAGGATATCCAGTTCCTGCTCATTCAGGTAGTTCTTGGCAATTTCGGCATCTGTCTTCCGTGGCTGTTCTCCACTCCAACTGGTGAGCCCCAGAAAGGGCTTTTGGGCATCTGCTCTGGCATAGATGATTTCTGCTGCCGTATGTCCATGACTTGCCCAGTGCATCTTGTTCTGGATGACCTTAAAGAAGTCCCGGGAAACCTCTGCCCTGGGGTCATAATCTATGCTGGTAGCATAAATATCCAGCACTTTACGCCAGAATATTTTCTCTGAGGAGCGGATATCCCTGATACGGGCAAGCAACTCATCAAAGTAATTGCCACCTCCCATTTGCTTCAGGCGTTCATCATCCAAAGTAAAGCCCTTGATTATATATTCCCTTAACCTTTGGGTTGCCCATTGCCGAAAATGGGTACCTATAATACTGTTCACTCTATAACCGATGGATATTATGGCATCCAGATTGAAATGCTCTACTTTATATGTTTTTCCGTCACTTGCAGTTATTGCAAAAAATGCAACAACTGCTTCCCGAGTCAATTCTCCTGTTTCAAAAATGTTCTTTAAGTGCCTGCTAATACCTGACTTATCAATTCCAAACAGTTCCGAGAGCTCTTTTAGGGATAACCAGATACTTTCGTTATAAATCCTCGTCTGAATCTTTGTCTTGCCATCTTTGCTTTGATAGAGTAAAAACTCGCTTTTTGCAGGTAGATTCTTTTGTTCCATCTTACACCTCCTCGGTACTCCACATCCTTTTCAAATATTCTTCCTCAATTAGCACTACTTTCCAGTAGATTGTGAAAAGAGTGGTAACCTTAGTTTTTTGTTTCATTCGCTGAGACAGGGCTTCAATCTGATGGGGATTTAGATCAACACAGGCATCAAATAGAGCTCTACCTACTCTATTTACACCTGCTTCTCCAATACGGCTAAGCTCGTATGCATAGTCCTTTGCATGGAAGTCAGTAATCATTCGCCTGCCTATAATAACTATATTATTGAGTTATCCTATAAATCTGTATGCTTTTCGGATGTGATAATGATAACAAAACTACTTTTAGGTTATTATCATTCTGTCAATCAGAAATTCAGTTGAGTCCCATATATTGGTATCCATTTCAACTCATTGTTTCTCAGGTTCTTAGTAGTATGATTGTCAAAAATATCCAGGTTCCTAATTGTTTGTGTTATTCCGGTAAATCAGTATACTGCCGCTACTTCACCTGGAAGAGATTTGCCGCACTTGGGAATTCATAACCCTTACCCCCCGTAATGGAAAAACCTCTTATTGTGCAATCAACCACATTTTCATAACAGAGGATGGTAGATGTATTGCCATTGCTACCATCTATTATCGTGCTGCTGATGTAGCTGGTATCGGCACTTGTATATTCCAAGGATGTTAGAATGAGATTGCTCTTATTGGAAAGGTCTATGTTTTCAAAGTAGCGTCCTGGATGAACTAAAACTATATCACCGCTAACTGCATCGTTTATGGCTGTTTGGATGGACGCGGTTCAAGTTTACTTCCAGTTTGTAAACTCTGAAGACAATATAATCGTTTATTGTAATTGTGCAAGCGAAATTGTATTAGCAACTGAAATATTGCTTCATCATGTGGTTAACAAGTAACAGATCATGGCAAAATGTATTGGCAACATATACATTTATACGGTAAACATGATCTTTTTATCATCAATATTGATTTTTATGTTGAATATGCCTTCTTTCACTGGTTTATGGGATACCATGAACACGATCGTATCCGATGGCATATCCCTGATAGTTTCCAGGATAAATTCCTCGCTACGAGGGTCTACATTAGAAAGAGGTTCGTCCAATAACAGCAGATCTGGTTTTCTTATAATTGCGCGCGCTATAGCTATGCGTTGTTTTTGACCTATTGAGAGTTTATTGCCATTGGGTCCTACAGAAATGTCCAATCCAAGGTTGTTATTGTTTGTAAATTCTGATACATAAGCCTTGTCTGCAGCTTGCATAACATTTTCATCACTACTTTCTGGTGATACGATCCTGATATTGTTGCTGACAGTATCGTCCGCTATGTAAGGTTCCTGCTCAACAACACCCATCTTCGGCCTGAAATTGCACATATCATGCATGTTAACGAGGGTATCATTGAAGTAGATACTACCAGAAATCGGCTTTAGGAAACCAGCTAAAGTTTTCAAAATAGTAGATTTTCCACATCCTGAATGTCCGCTTATTAAAATTTTATCACCTTGATGAACTTCAAAGCTAACACTCTCCATTACTGGAGTATCATTATATCCTGCAGTGATATTCTCGAGTCTTATAGAGTTAATCCTCAGGTTATTTGCATTTTGATCAGGCACTTCCTGGGGTAGGCTTTTGATTTCATTAATTCTACTAAATGAAACACTGGCCTGTTCGAGATTAAAAATCATGCTAACAAGGCTTTGTACTCCTCCAGAGACATTGAATACAAAGTTTTGAAATGCGAAGAGTGATCCAATAGTAGTATAACCGAGAGCAATAAATACTCCACCTATCCCAAAAGCAACTGCGTTCATCAATCCAGAAATAATGATAACATTTTGCATTTGTGATGTATAGGTGAAGAAAGTATACTTTTGTAATGAAGACAGATATAGCCCCATAGTGTTAACATATTTGTTGTAAGGATAGCTGAAATTTGCAGAATATTGACAAAAAGTCAACAGATTAAGGGACTCACCTAGATTTTCTGATTTCTCAGCCTGTTTCTCATATAATACTTGCAGTTCTTGATTAATATTTTTTAAATAGCGAACCGTTTTCAATGTAACTACAAGCAATATCGGGATAAAGATCAAAGTAAGCTGATAACATAGAAAGAAACATGCTATTAGAGTAATGATTACTCTCAAAGTGGTTGTGAATATATTTAAAAGGTTGTCAGCAAAGAGGTCCTTTATTCTCTCAGTGTCATCTTCTATACGGGATATATAATAACCCCAACCTCGTGTATTGGTTTCGCTGATTGGAGCAAAAAAAACATGGTTAAGAAGGTCTCTTTTAATACTGAAGATAATCTCTTGGTTACACTTGAAGAATATCTTGTCACTTAGAAACTGTAATACTCCGATTAAGCTTATTGAGCCGAGAATTAGTAGTCCAATAATAACAAATTCCTTAATATCATTCTTAGGTATGCTTACATCCAGAAGATGTTTGGTTATCAGAGGTAAAGGTAAGACCATAAATGCGCAAAAAATTGCCAATGTAGATGCTATTGATAGCATATATATGTGCTTTTTCAAATACGGAAGTAACATTCTAGCATTATTACGGATCGATCTTAGGTTCATTTTTCACCTTCACCATATTATTTCCATGTCTTAATATTAACCTAATCATTACTTACATATATCAATTTGTGACATTTGATATGAGACCATGCCTACCTAATTTTGCCATAACGATAGCAACCTGGGAACGCTTAAACAGATCAATGGCAGCAGGATTATTACCAAGGTGAAACATCTTTTCATGCTATCTCCACTTATTTTATCAGGGAGCGGTGGCTTGTCACCGCTCCACATTAATATACAAATGCTATTTTAGCATCAGCATCTTAGTTGTCAAGGTCTTTCCATCAGCGATAATTCTGGTAAAGTATATGCCAGATGATACTTTGTTGCCATTATTATCATTACCATTCCATACTACACTGTGGATTCCCAAATTCTTCTGCTCGTTTACCAAAGTTTTTACAAGCTGTCCTTTGGCGTTGTAGATATTAATACTAACTTCACCATCCTTGGGTACACTATAACAGATCGTAGTGCTGGGATTGAAGGGATTAGGATAATTTGCCAATTGCAGATCACTTGCTGGTGAGTTAAGCTCTTCTTCACAACCTGTGTAACCCGGGGATTCGTAACAACCAATATCTATCCCGGCTCCATAGACCCGGTTAAAACCAAAGGCATCATATTGGGGAATCGTATAGCCCCAAGGCAGAATCTCCGGATTAAGGGTACCTGCGTCAATGGCAGGAGAATATCCATTCACATCATCGGCATACAGATAGTAGGAAGTTGGAAGAGAAGGATCAGTTCCAACAAATAAGGGATTAGCTCCCGTGATATTATGACTGCCCCAATTCAATGGCATCCCGTTGTATGTCCTGTAGATGTCATTAGTACGAGAAAAGAGACAGTTCTCCACAAGAGTATTATCAGCAGTTCTAATCTCGTAGGCGGCACTATTATTACTAAACAAACTATTCACGATTCTGCTTGAGTCAACACTCAATAAATACAGGAAATCAGGATATGTTCCAACATTATTAGCAAAGGTACAATTGGTAATACTCAAACCCGATAGCCTGCCAAGATTGATGTCCCTTGCTCCTCCGTAGGTAACATTTGCAGCAAACAGGCAGTTATCTAAGTCCACCACAGCAGCAGGTTCATCTGTCCATCCAGAAACTCTAAAATTTGCCCACCCATCCTCAGAATAGTGAGTATTGTTTATAAATTTGCTGTTGCGGATGGTCAATGCATCGCTGACATACGCATCAAAACATCCCCCTCCCCGGTTGTACCAAAAGGGTGAAAGGCATTCTGTCTGGTTGTTTATCAAGAGAATGTTATCCAGTGTGATTATAGAACCCGTCAGGTCCATCCCGTTTTGGGCAAAATATGCCAAGTTATTTCGCATGGTTATATTTCTAAGAGTGAAAGTGCTGGTTCTGTAACCTATGGTAAAGATCCACCTATCTACAGTGGAGTTCTCTATGCACACATTCTCCATCAGGAAATCAAAAATCCCCCAGGAAAAGATGGCTGAGGCATGGGAAGTAGTGATAGAGAGGTCTTTCATCGTTATCCCACAACTCTCTATTCCCATGCTAACCACTCCCGTACCTTCTATCATATTCTCGCCATATAATCTGGTATCAGCTTTAGATACGCCTTTCAGTATGCAATAATCCTTTATGGAGATGGGAATGTATTCCCCTCCAAACAGGTTATGATGCACTCCTGCCAGCAGATGCACTGTTCTGGGATTATCGGGATTGGAAGCGATTCTCTGCATTGCTCGTGAAGGAGTTTTTAAAGCAGTTGCAGGGCTAAGCCCACTGTTAGCGTCGTTTCCATTGGGGCTAACATATAAATCTGCATCTACGGGCTGCAGATAAGCTTCCTGAATATCAAATACCGTATAGGGGCTGGGAGGATAGGTGGATTCGTAATAGGAAGCATAATATTTCTCCCATTGCGGAACCGTAAACTTCTTCAGATATACCTGTAGTGTTCCCCCATGGATGAAATACCAATCTATATCCATTCCCCATTGGGCAAAGTTGTTATAAATACTGCATCGGTTCTCTTGATCAAAGTTGATGTGTGGAGTGTAGGTTAGATCGCTGCCCAATAATAATCCCCCTCCCCTGTATTTAGCAACATTATCATAAATATTAACATTGGTCATATTTATAGTATTTGAAGCAAGAACTGCTACTCCCCCTCCACAACTGGAGCTGTTATTGCGTATGTTCAGATTGCTCAAGCTAACATTACAATTCAAATAGATAAAAATCCCTCCCCCAAATATCTGATAAGGGCTGGTTCCTTGATAGTAATCATAGCCCTTACCCCCCGTAATGGAAAAACCTCTTATCGTGCAATCAACCATATTTTCATAACAGAGGATAGTAGATGTATTGCCATTGCTACCATCTATTATCGTGCTGCTGATGTAGCTGGTATCGGCACTTGTATATTCCAAGGATGTTAGAATGAGATTGCTCTTATTGGAAAGGTCTATGTTTTCAAAGTAGCGTCCTGGATGAACTAAAACTATATCACCGCTAACTGCATCGTTTATGGCTGTTTGGATGGATGTGTAGGACTGGCTACCATCAAGTGCTACCTGCCTGGTAACGCTTAAACAGATCAATGGCAGCAGGATTATTACCAAGGTGAAACATCTTTTCATGCTATCTCCACTTATTTTATCAGGGAGCGGTGGCTTGTCACCGCTCCACATTAATATACAAATGCTATTTTAGCATCAGCATCTTAGTTGTCAAGGTCTTTCCATCAGCGATAATTCTGGTAAAGTATATGCCAGATGATACTTTGTTGCCATTATTATCATTACCATTCCATACTACACTGTGGATTCCCAAATTCTTCTGCTCGTTTACCAAAGTAGTAATAAGTTGTCCTCTGGTGTTGTATATGCAGAGACGCACATTACCGTCTTTTGGGACGGTATATCTTATCGTTGTGGTCGGATTGAAGGGATTAGGGTAGTTGGAAACTGCAAGGGTTAATGTCGGCGGAGTATCTATGTTGCTCTCATTCTCTCCCAATTTCACATAATAGAAATCGCAATCTTCTTTGATGATTGATGCACTTGGATAGAATAATTCAGCATCGAGGTTATAAACTTGTAATGCAAGAGGTGTAACTTGTGATTTGGCACCATCCCATCCGACAATATAGATATCTGCACCATCCGGGATTGACTCAATATAAGCTTGGATCATGATGGTTGTACCATCCACTACGGATGCTCCATAACAAACCCCATTTATCATAACTGCAAATTCCTTAGCTGTGCTAAGAGAATCTACTTCTACAAAGATTGGTTTATAGCTTGGTTCTTTTGTAAAAGTAAAATGATCTGCGTCTACTCTTTGATACTCAGGTACAGAAGCATCTCTAGACCAAGTAAACTGATTTTGATTACTGTCTCCCAATTTTTTTACAATAACCATATCACCATAAGAAATGGTTGGAGTTCGTGGGCCACCCTTGCACCAGATCCAGGGGGCAACTCGGCTGGGCTTTAGCCTTGCTGCTGCCCAGTCTTTGCCCTGGATGAAATACAATTCATCCATGAATGAGCCAAAAGCTGCTTGAGGTGTCTGGGTCTCTGGTATGAAATACCCTATCCAGTTTTCCGTTAAAGGTTCCGGCACCGGCACTGGATCAGTATAGGGTATGTGATAGCCATGGATTGCACCTGTTAAAGGCATAGTGCTATTAGCGTTAAATAGTGCCTTATAACCCAGATATCTCTTCATCGTGTCTTCACTGGGTTCTGAGGGAGTATGGTAATAAGTCATAAATCCATTGGGACCATACCATCTATAACTAACATAAATCATAGGAGAGGGGCTTGGTTCATATTGGTAAAAGAAGGCTCTCATAATGTCAGTTGTGTAAGTGTTCCCCTCAATTGATATTGTTGAGTAATCATCCACCACAGGGAAGCACATCCATTTTGCATCTGGATCATCGGTAAAGGAGTAACTTGCATACCTATCCCAGGCAAAGTTCACAGCTCCAATATCCTGTGTTTCATCTTTCATAGTTCTTAGGTCTTGGTCATATCCATCAACAAAAGGATCATCAAAATCCGGATTATAGCCAGCACCAATGCAAGGGGAGCCTTTCTGTAACGAATAATCCCCAGAGGAAGGACTAGTAAACATTGGATTATTAGTGCTAATATTGTGCTCACCCGGTAGAGCTATACTTGGGTTATAACTGCAACAATAGTAAAAATTACCATTGCCTACATTGGCAGAGGAAACAATGGAGTTCCAAAAGTTAAAGTTATTTCCCAAGCTAACATAGTTAGAGCCACTAGTATTTTCAAGTAAGTTACATGCATCAAAGTTTATGGTTCCGCTGGCAACATAAGCAGTTTCTCCCTCTTGAGCGTAGTTATCTTGTATTATTGAAGATTTCACCATACATACACTTTCACTTTGCCCTTCACCGAGATAAATTGCACCACCTTTTGTTGTTTCAGAAGGAATTGCTCCTCCAGAGTATATCTGACGAAGATTATTATCTCTAATCAGGCAATTTTCAATTGTTACAGTACTACAAGAGCAATTTATTCCGCCACCTTGGCTTTTCATACCATTAGTAATTACTATGTCCTGAATTTTAAGATTAGTGCAACCCGTAACTGTTATTGCAGATTTATTGCCGGCACTTTGTATCGTCGTTTTATCAGTGCTTGTAATACCTGCACCCTTGATGGTTAGGTTTGTTTTACCATTTACCGTTAAATGCCCTACATAAACACCTGCAGGTATAATCACAGTAGAGTTATTGGGTGCGTTTGTTATGGCTGTTTGGTAAGGGTTATTAGCCGGTGCACGAAATTGGAATATATAGTCAAAAAACCATGTGTCTGATAATAATGGTGAATATGATACCCATGCCCCATCAGATTGACTGTAGTATTGAAGATCAATCCTAAACCAGCCCTCTCTATCAACACCAGTGTTATTAGCGACATATGGTAACCTTATTTTGTAGATATTGGAACCCACATAAGTTGTAGTAACTTGAGACAACCATGTTGGGTTTGTAGTATAGAATGGGGCATAGGATAAAACAATTCTTTGATTTGGATTATTTGGTTGATTAGGCGTATTGTTTGTAAGAGTACCATCAAGTTCTGCATATATATCAATGTAACCGGCAGTGTAATCTACAGTGAAAGGACCGGTTGTTTCGATAGTTACGAAATGGGTAGCGGTTGCGTTCATTATATAGCACATTAACGCTATCATAAAGATTAGTATTGTCTTTTTCATCTTTTCTCCTAAATAGTTTATAAGTAATCAGTTTTCATACATGAAAGATACATATCCGTATCATTCTATGTCCGAACCTGTTTTGTTAACCATGCATATTTAATGAAAACATGGTCAGTCATATCCTCAATGTTATAATATTGATGATTTATGCTACATTTTTTTTCGTATTAGGGATTAAGCAGTCGTATTAAAATATACATTATTTCCCATAAAGGCATTGCATAATATAAACAACGAAACAAATAGCATTACCATCCTGCTTCTACCCGTATTGTTATTGATCATCCAAGAATCGATAACTTGCAGGAGTAAGTTATTCATTATAATCTCCATTATTCATGACGAATACTTTGAAAATTTACAGGTAAAAAACATATAAAACACCTTCGTATTCAACAAAAATATAAAGACCGTAAGGATCCTCATAGACAATTTTAACGATAGGATCATTTAATGAACCTTGATAGACAGGAAGAGTTTGGTGATCAATGACTGTATAGTCAATAACTGCACAAAACAGATTAAGACACACTACAGCCAACACTATGTAAAGAATTAGTTTTTTCATTTTATCACTCCTTAGAATTTTTTCTAAAATATAAGTGTCAAAAATGGTAAAATTGAGATGCTGGAATTGAGGATTTTTTACTTCAGAAGCGAAATAATTTTTTCATAAGACCAAAGTGATCTACCCTTCTCCTTGAGTATCTGTATGTTAGCAGGAATTGGGTGGACACCGATGTATTCGTTTTTTTTGCAGGATTCTACTGAGATGTGGTTTTTCTCATTCAGGACAATATAAAAAGTGGTTGTAATCGGTTGCTTATCTCGGGATAGATGAAATAAATACAGCCGGAATTTGCAGTTATCCACCATAGTAATCCCCCAATCATCTATCCTTTCTATGCCCATCATAACTTGTGTTAGCTTTGGATTTAGCTTACTATTTTGCTTGATATCCTCACCATTACATCCAATTTTCAGAAGCTCCCGGATAAACTTCTGGATTGCGTTATATTGATTGTAGCTAAGTATCTCGCGGCTTGCTTCCCACCCAATTGCAAGTAATATCTTTGACTTAATATTGCGGATGACTCTCTCTTTTCTTTTCTGTGCCACTTTTTCACTAACATTCATTGAAGACGCATATTCTTTTATACTATTGAATGATAGCATTGCACAATAATCACGATATTCCTGACTGGCGAGAATTTCCTTCTTTTTAAGGGGATTCAATCCCTCTATATCTATTATCTTTCCAGATTCCATCACATTCTGTAAGGAAGAGGTTTCCATATATAGTAAGCTGTGCAAATCTTTCTCGTTTGCTTTAAACTTGTAGTGCTTACAGATTAGATTGTGCGTTACCTGTCTTAGCCAAGAATAAACATCATTGATTTTATTCTTTGATGATAATAGCTGCCTTATTGCTTCCTGTGAAATATCTTCAGATACGCTATGATCGTTAGTTTTCGTAAGGCAGTATTGCAATGTCACTTTCTGATAGTAGCTAAATACATCCTCAACTGCCTTCGGGAATACGGACTTGATGTAATCTTTTGAATACCCGGTAGGATCGGTGAATGTTGAGCTATTCATAAAACTTACTAAAATAGAATTGGCGATATCATCAGCCAGATTAAGATAATAGAATCTCTGTGAAGTCAATTCAATGATATATCTGATAATATCATCATATAGTTTTTTGTTCATTGAGATAGAGCTGATTTCTTTCATTATATTATCCTAATTAGATTAACAAAGTTTAGTCCTGACTGTTGGTGTCCATTTTAACTCATTGTTTCTCAGGTTCTTTGAGGGCATCTAATATCCCTCGTTATTCACTATCTATATTAAGTTATACGACAAATTGTATAATTTTCATCTTTTCAATATATGTCAAGTTCTTTTTCATAAAAAAATGGCGGGTAAAGTAAAAAGTATCGTCTCCCTAAAGTAGGCATTTCTATAGGATATCTATAAGTGTTTATTGCAATTAGAAGTATAAGAGCGGCGCCCGTAAAAATAATGTGATGATTTCCCTCTTAAGACATTATAATACCAACTTTAACAAGCACTTTTATGATAAAATCCCGATATTACAATTTTATATGTTCCTTGCCTGAAGCCATTGATCTATCGTTTAACAGGAGTTAATCAAGCGTTAATTATTAACGCTTGATTAAGGGTAGATTAACACTTGATTAACGCTTTCGGTCAAGGGAGTAGTGGAACCAAAGGCACTGTTTTTTTCTCTTGACGCTTTTATTAAGCAGGAAAAAAAGGAAATGGAATTTATTATAAGGAGATAGAAACAATGGACAGCTACAAAATTTAAGGCATAACAGCCCGGACAAATGCTTATATTTTCTTGTTAGAGTGGTAATTGCTTTTGTCCTTGTCACAATATCGGGAAGCCCTATCATTGCCCTTATTGCTTTTTAGCAAAATCCTGATATAATGGACATTTTCCGGCAGTTCACTTTAAAAAACTATATCCGCCATTCCCTCATAAAGATAACTGTTATGCCTGCCCGCTATGAAAACTGCTAAAATCAATTAAAGGAGAAAAAATGCAGGCAATACAGCTGAAAAATATCCACTTTACCTACCCCGATCAATATCAGGAAATTCTTTCCGGAATTACTCTGGATATTTGTGACGGACAGAAAATTGCCCTTATCGGAAAAAACGGTTGCGGAAAGTCCACTTTGCTGAAAATAATTATGCGGGAATTGCAGCCGAATTCCGGTTCAATATCCTATCCTGTTTCTATTCCCAAAATCGGTTATCTGCCACAGGACCTTATGTTTACCGACAAGATAACCGTGCGGGACTTTTTACTGCAGGGAGATCTTGATTGCTATCAACTAATTAAAGAAATCAATAATCTTTCTGCAGAAAATAACCTCAGTGATGAAGATGGCTTGCGTCTTGCGGAATTGTGGCAAAATTATGACCACAGTAATGTTTTGTTTTGGGAACAAACGGTGGATGATATTATTAGAGAAATGGACTTGAACCTGCTTGCCCATCAAAGTTGTAACACTCTTTCCGCAGGAGAAACAACCCGCACTCAGCTTGCCTCGCTTTTATTGCAAAATCCGGATATTTTAATTTTGGATGAGCCGACAAATCATCTTGACCTGAAAGAACTTATCTGGCTGGAAAATTGGCTGAATGCCTATCCTAAAGCTATCCTTTATGTTTCTCATGATAGAGTTTTTATTGATCACACCGCTTCCAAAATTATTGCACTGGAAAAAGGCAAAGTCCTGATTAGAACAGGCAACTATCAAAGCTTTACTAAAGATAAACAGGAATTGCAGGAACACCAGTTAAAACAATTTACTCAGCGCAGAAAACTGATTGGAAAACTGCAGGAAGCAGCTCAAAAAAGACATAACTGGGCAAACAGCTTTCAAAAAGAAACCCGATCCGAAGGTGGTGGTTTCAAATATGAATCAATTTTTAATGCTGCCCGAACGATGAATCAACAGGCAAAACATATTGAAGAACGCATTTTTATGTTGCAAAACCGCTTTCCGATTGAAAAACCGGTAATAGATAAAACCCGCAAAATTATGTTTTCTCCCGCCACAGGACAACAAAAAGAACTGCTCTCATTAAAAGATATTGATTTTTATTACGGCGAAAAACAGGTTCTGCATAACCTCTATTTTTATATTTGGGGAGGTGAAAAAATCTGGCTTGCAGGAGCTAACGGAAAAGGTAAAACTACCCTGCTGAAAATAATTACCGGCGAACTGAAACCTGCAAACGGAACTGTTTCTTATGCCAATTTTTTAAGATTCGGGGTCTATAATCAAAACTTGAATATCCTACCCGGAAATTTAACTATTTTGGAGTATCTGAAACAATTCTCTTCTAACGAAATTGAGATTCGTAATTTTATGGGATGCTTGGGCTTAACAGGAGATATTGCCTATCAGAAAATGGAGGTTCTCTCCTGGGGCGAAAAAGCAAAAGTGCAACTAACTGCCTTGCTATGTGGAGAATATAATCTTCTGCTTTTAGATGAGCCCACCAATCACCTGGATATCAAAACCCGCGAAATGCTGGAAAAAGCACTAAATCAATATCAGGGAGCAATTATTTTCGTCTCTCACGATAGAGCGTTTATTCAAAATCTGGCAACCCGTAAATTTGAACTGAGATAGCACTTAGGGCAAAGGGCGAAGGGAAAAAAAATTACTACATTGTTTCCGTTTTCGTTTTGACTTTAAACCGATTCATAACCTCGTTTTGTTTTGACTTTAAACCGATTCTTTTGAACACTGAAACGAGATTTGTAAGGCAACATTATATTTTGTCTCCTGCCTTTTTCTTTCAAAGCTGAAGCTCGGTTTAGAGTTAAAACAAAATTTCCTCGCGATAGGAGATGCTTGTAAAAAAGTATGCGTAGCAAGACATTCACCAAAATCATTTAAAAAAAACTGCACTACAACAGTAAATGTTTTTGTTACAGATTTATAACAGAATTCACTCGTTACTGTAAAGTTCTAAAAGAATCTGTAGTTTGGTTGGCAGTGTGCATTATTCTTGTTTTAACTCTCAATTTTGAAGTTGGGAAAATAGCTATAATGCGGTTGCAAGATAAATAATGAGAGGAAACTGCTTATTGGGATGGCAGTGGCAAAATTGAAAGTCAAAACAAGCATCGCGCAAAGGCAACATTATATTTTGTCTCCTGCCTTTTTCTTTCAAAGCTGAAGCTCGGTTTAGAGTTAAAACAAAATTTCCTCGCGATAGGAGATGCTTGTAAAAAAAGTATGCGTAGCAAGACATTCTTCAAAATCAGTTAAAACAAAACTGCACTACAACAGTAAGTTCTTGTTTTAACTCTCAATTTTGAAGTTGGGAAAATAGCTATAATGCGGTTGCAAGATAAATAATGAGAGGAAACTGCTTATTGGGATGGCAGTGGCAAAATTGAAAGTCAAAACAAGCATCGCGCAAAGGCAACATTATATTTTGTCTCCTGCCTTTTTCTTTCAAAGCTGAAGCTCGGTTTAGAGTTAAAACAAAACTTTCAGAATGCTTTACAGCACTCCAAAAAGAAGTTAACGCCTGTAATTATTAGCTGTTATGGTCTGGTGGACAGTTAACTATTAAAATCCTGTATAACCACACATCCCAACCCGGGGAGAATTAACTACCGGTAACAACATATCATCTCCACACTTATGTTTTGGAGCACATTTGTCACAAACCCATCCTTCACCTTCCCAAATACAATTAACACAAACTTGAGTAGCAGGTTTTCCACATACTTCACAGTTTCTCTCAGGAGGATTATTTCTTGCCATAATCCTAATAAATCTGCCTTTAGCGTTTAGTTCAAGTTCGGATATAACCTTCAAAGTAAGATGAGTTGTAGTTCCAAAATCGTAATCGTGATAAAACTTCATTCCTGGAGAGAGAACCTCATTCAACTTAACTTTCATACTTTTTTCTCTTAATTCCCGCATCGGCATTATGGAGTATGTTTTATCCTCAATGGTATAGGCACTGAGGTGTCCGCAGCATTCCAGCCAAATATCCCTTAAAAAAGTATCTAACTTTTTCAGAGATATATCTGCCGTAACTAAAAGATGCATCCAGTATTCAGGCAAGTATCTTCCCTCAACCAGCAAATGAAAAAACTTTTCCTTTTGCGTTTCATCGTATTCCAAAGATGACTTCAATTTTGCTTCTCTTTCCTTACAGGATTTCAAATGCCTGGTCATTGCTGACTTATTAAAAGTTCCAAAGCAATAATGACATTTACCCGGGGATTGCATTCTGGCCATTTTCCTATTTCTCCTTTTTTGGGTGCTACTAATAATATCTTCATATATTACTCTGTAGCCAAATATTATTGCTGAGAGTTTAGTCCCATTCTTTAGTGTAAATTCCATTTCCTTGTGCTCGGGCTGGTTGAAGAGATATTGTCGTTCCCGTTTCCCGCAAGCAATATCAAGATACACTTAATTTACATTATTATAATCCTGTCAATCCAAGTCAAGTTCTTTTTCATAAACTTAGGGGGAAACAGAAGGAACTTGACAAAAAAAGATAGGATTTTAGTAGTGAATTATAACATATCCAAAAGTAAAAGCCCTTTGTTTTCTCGCACAAGCAGGAAGCCAATGTATTAAAGAACATTACTTCCTTTCCGAATAAGGAAGAGTGAACATTAGAAAAGGAGTAAACTATGGAAATCAAAGAAATACTTTCCCAAATCCGCTCCATTGTAAATAATGCCTTGGGGGGTGGTTTTTCTTTCGGGCAGCCCTCAAAATTAGGCAATCTTTATGTAATTCCGGTTGCCAGAGTTATTTATGGCATGGGTGGAGGCGGTGATGAAACTACTCCCGAAAAAGAAAAGCCGGAAGAGGAAAATAGCTCTGCCTCTGAAGAAGAAGTGAAAAAGGCAAAAGTTAAAGTTGGATTCAGTGGTGGAGGCGGTATTGGAATACATAGCGTGCCGGTAGGTCTTTTTTCTATTAAGGAAGACCATATTAGTTTTCATCCCGTAATTAGCTTTTTTCAAATTATGGCAATGATGAGTTTTTCAGCTCTGTTTATTCTGATAATGAAGAAATTGAAGTATAAAAAGTAGTGCTGAACGATACCAATACAAAAAAACGGCTTGGTAAATTGGGAAGTTCCACAACTGCTGGAGTTATGTAAACATCCTCTGAACATCTTTTTACTGAATTAACATTCAGCAACTCTTAAACTTGCTAAAGGTGATGAATATGCTCTCTATTTTTAGTCCCGGTAACTATGCTCCTTTCAATATTGCCTGTGAAGAATATATCCTGAAAAACTTTCCAGAGGATGTGTTTTTACTCTATATCAATAACCCCAGCATAATTGTGGGCAAACATCAAAATACTTTGGCAGAAATCAATTATGAATGGGTTCTTAAACATAATATTCCGGTTGTACGTCGTTTAACAGGTGGCGGAACTGTTTTTCACGATTCCGGAAATCTGAATTATTCCTTTTTGATGAATGAAAATGAGGATTTTACCCGTAATTTTGAACGCTATACAAAACCCATTTTAGCTGTCCTTCAGGATTTGGGAGTTCCTGCTATTTTAGAAGGTCGCAATGACTTAACTATTAATGGCTGTAAGTTTTCCGGTAACGCTAAAACCAACGCCTACGGTAAAACCTTGCAACATGGAACCATTATGTTCAGTTCCAATATTTCCGATCTCACTGCTGCGCTAAACCCGAGAGAAGATAAGTTTAACGATAAAGCCGTTAAATCCGTTCAAGCAAGAGTTACCAATGTTTCCGATCACCTTCTTTATCCTCTTTCTTTACAGGATTTCGTAACTTTGGTTAGAGCAAAGGTAAAAACTATGTATCCCGCTATTCAAGATTATTCTTTATCCACCAGAGATAAAGAGGAAATTCAAGCTTTAATGAATAATAAATATGATACCTGGCAATGGAACTTCGGCAAATCTCCTCGCTATAATTTAAACCATTCCATACGCACTAAAGCCGGCTCCATAGAATTCTATTTACTCGTGAATAAAGGTATTATAACTGAAGCAAAAATATATGGCGATTTCTTTACCAACCGCGAAATTAGCGAACTGGAAAAAGCTCTCTGCGGAATTGAACATAAACCGGAAACTGTTTCCGAAATGCTACAACAGATGGATTATAAAAGCTTTTTCGGCGAAGTGACTCTGGAAGAAATCGTAAAGGCAATGTTCTAATTCGTTTTTACCAAAAGAAAAAGGGGTAATAGGTGAAAAAAGCATTTGTAATCCTGGTTCTGCTATTAACGCTAACTTTGCTGTTTGCTCTTCCTGCAGAACTTTCCCGAACCGGAAATCCGGAACTTTATAAAGAACTCTCCCGCAAGGCAAAGAAAAATCTGGAACTTTTGCCTGCGGAGCAAAAACAGCAATATAAAGAATTGCTGAAACAATATCCTGATATCTTGATGAACTATTTGCTTGCCTACGAAAGCAATAGTAATCTGGCTGCAGGCAATCCGGAAGATGTAAAAAGCAATTATCTGGCAATCTGTGCTTTGCTGAATAAAAAAGGTCTGAGGTATCCTGTTGATTTTTTCCTTTCCTATATAGCCAAGCAAACCGTTTCCGATGAACCCCTAACGGCATATCGGGAACAATTATTAAAAGATGGGCTGCAGAATATTATCAATATAAGCAATACCGATCTGGAAATGTTTCGTTCCATTACTCTCTGGTGTGTTTCCAGAATTCAATTTCAACAGACCTCAGGGCGCGATCAAAGTCCCCTGGATATAGTGCAAAATTCCTTAATCGGACGCTGTGAAGAAATGCAGATTTTACTTGTTTCCGCCTGCAGAACAATTGGGCTTCCTGCTCGTCCTGCATATACACCCTGGTGGGCTCATAGAGATAATAATCATGCCTGGACGGAAATCTATTTGGACGGCAAATGGCATTATACCGGCGATATGGATATGGCTTGGTTTCCTGATAATGCCTGGTTTAGCGATTTGGTGGATAAAACAGCCCTGATTTTGGCAGATGGAACTTTAACTTCCCGCAATGATGAAGTGTTGCTGAAAGGTAAATATGAAACCCTAATCAATTCCACAGCAAATTATACAAAAGAGCGAAGCCGGAAAGTGAAAATTAAAGTGACGGATGCTAATAATAAACCAATACCGGATGCCAATGTAATTCCAATGGTCTTCAACTGGGGTTCTTTAAGGTCGTTGATTAATTTAACTACCGATAAAAATGGTTATCTGGAATTTACTACCGGTAGAGGTAGTTTTTATCTTTCGGTTTATGCTCAAGACGGTAAAGCTCTCGTTTTAATTCCTTCCAATGAGGAAAAAACGATAGAAATGACAATTAGTATAAATAACAACGACTTTTCAGGCGGTTGGGATACTTTGGAATATCCTGAAGTTCCAGGAGAAAGCAAAACTCAACCTGCAGAATATATCAATGCGGTAAATTTGGAAAAACAACTCTGGCAGGAAAAACAAACCGCTTTTGAAAATGCTGCCCGGAATACTAAGATTACGGACGATTCCCTGGCAATCAATGTGGCTCTTGCCTGCCGGGGAAATTATGCCTCTTTTTGGGAATTTTATCAGCGCAATCCCAATCCGGACAGTAAATTTTTAACCTTTCTATTGGACGGTGACCCCAAACTTCTATGGCAGGCAACTGCAGAACAGTTGGAAGCCCTTTACGAGAACTGGATAAGATTGGATGAACCGGAAACGGATGAAGAAAAAGTGATGAGCTTATTTTCTCCCGTTGCATATTATGAAGACCTGCCAAAACCGATACTCTACAAAAACGGAAAAGCACAACTGTATCCGGAATCGTTTCGTTATGGCTATGCTCATTCCCGCGAAGGGGTTATCAAAGTGCTTTCCAAATTAAAACAAAAATACAACATCAAACCCCAAAAAGCATTAAGCGGTCTTCCGCCTCTGCATATTTTAATTCAGCAGAAGAATTTAACTGCTACTCAATATAAAATAATGGCTGTTTATTTGCTTCGGGCTAATGCTTATCCTACAGAATTTGTCCGTATTCCGAATTTGGTTTCGGTGTTTATTGATGGTGACTGGCAATATGTGAATGTAGAAAAATGTGCCTGGGAAGATATTTCCCGAGATAACCAAAGCAAAACCTTTGAATTTACTCTGCAAATTAAAGATACTCAGGGCAATCCTATTGAGGTTGGAGAAGAACAACTTACTCTTTGCCATTATGCCGAAGGAATTTTCTATCCTTTAAACGAAAATTTAAGGTCTTTGGGCTCGGGAAAATATAATGGTGTTTTTCCTGTTTCAGATGTCTGGCTGCAGTTTGGTTATCGGGTTTCAGACAACCAAACGAAGGTTTTTCTGCAGCCCCTGAAACCCAAAGCGGGGGATTCTCTTACCCGGGAACTGATTGCTGAGGACTATCCGGTGGAGAAAAAAGAGTAGCGCTATCAGATTGCGCTGATTTTACAGATAAGGAGATACGATTTGCCAGAACTACCAGAAGTGCAAAGCATTGTTAACGATTTGGATAAGGTGCTGAAAGGCAAAGTGATAACTGCCATTGAGAGTTACAATCCCACTACTATGATAACCGATGCATCACTTATAGAAAATCCCTTTCCTGCCAAAGTTATGGCAATTAACCGACGCGGAAAATATATTATTTTACTGCTGGAAAAGGATAATGCCCTGATTATTCATTTACGGATGACGGGTAAATTGATTTACGCTGATAATACCTGTGCACCGTTAAAATACGAACGCACCAGAATAAAGCTGAAAAACGGGAAAGTTCTGCATTTTATAGATGTTCGCACTTTCGGAAAAATAGTCCTCTGCAACCAGGAACAAATAGATAACTATCTTCCCTCTTTAGGATTGGAACCTTTGGGCAAGGAATTTACTCTGACGGCGTTGAAAGAAAAGCTGCAAGGAAAAAAAGCACCAATTAAGATGGTTTTGCTTGACCAAAGTATCATCGCCGGATTGGGAAATATCTATGTTTGTGAAATTTTATATCGGACAGGAATAAATCCTATAACCCCGGCAGGAAAAATCAGCCGAAAAAGAATAGGGGAAATTATTCAACAGACAAAAAAAGTGCTTACGGAAGCAATTGCAAACGGGGGAACAAGTATTTCGGATTACCGCAGAATTGATGATAAACCAGGCAGCTTTCAAAACTTTCTAAGGGTTTACCAAAAGCAGTGCTGTCCTTTAGGGCACAAGATTACGCGTATCAAACAAGGCGGACGTTCTACATTCTACTGCCCAATATGCCAAAAATAAAAAATGCTTGACCTGATTCTCTGTTTAGAATATTATATATTTAGATGAGTGGGTATGTAGATGAACGATGAGGACATCGTTCTACCGGAGGGTTGACCTCCTGGTCAACCACTTCTTACGCTTGTTTCGTTACTGTAAAATAAGAGATAAAGAAAAAGCCCGGTTGCAAGGGGAACGATGAGGACATCGTTCCTCCGGAGGGTTGACCTCCTGGTCAACCAAGGAAAGTTAATATTTGAACGATGAGGACATCGTTCTACCGGAGGGTTGACCTCCTGGTCAACCACTTCTTACGCTTGTTTCGTTACTGTAAAATAAGAGATAAAGAAAAAGCCCGGTTGCCAGGGGAACGATGAGGACATCGTTCTTCCGAAAAGGGGAACGATGAGGACATCGTTCTTCCGAAAAGGGGAACGATGAGGACATCGTT
>DAONFA010000007.1:0-8550 GCA_035403355.1 Candidatus Cloacimonas sp.
ATCGACCAGCATCAAATGAAAATAAGGTTCCGGTAAAAAAATATGGGAATGCCATAAATAAACCTCTTGACAGGCATTCTGCACCACTAGCCTGATCTGACCACCAGTAAAGGTGAAGTCATTTGCCAGACCTTCCACAGCAATGTCTGATGCCCCTGGAATGCTCGCGGGAAGATGCAACCGCCACAGCGCTATCCGTGCTTGATAATCGGGCGCTTTAATTTCCAACTTATAGTGAAGCCGTCGGGACATTGCCAGATCCAGATTATCAGCCAGATTGGTGGTGATGATCAGGATACCGGGAAAGCTTTCCAATTCCTCCAGAAACACGCTCTGGATGGTATTCTCCGCATGATCAACCGCTCTTTCAGGAGACGAAATACGCTGATGGATAAGCTGGTCTCCTTCGTTAAGCAAAAAGACCGGGGACAAGCGCTTAACTGCCGCACGCATCTCTTGAAAGAGTTCCCTGGCCTGTTTTTCGCTTTCTCCGTAAAAAGAACCCCGGATAGCGTTGGCATTGATTTGGATCAAAGGACGCTTCAGTTCATTGGCTATCACGCCCGCTATGAAGGTCTTGCCAGTGCCGGGAACTCCGTGTAACAATATGTTGATACCTTGCTGGACATCCTTGTCACCTGTAAGCGACGCTCCCATCAAACCCCACTCTGCGAACCTATCCCTCTGGGGATTGCGCAGCCTTTGCACTATGGTGACGATCAGTTCCCGGGTTGGCTGATCCAGGATGAGTTGCTCCAGGGTCTGGGTTGGATTGATACGGGTAAGATAAGTGGAACTGGAAAGCGACCTGTCCACTTTGCCCGATTCATCTCCTGCCTTTTCTGTTTCTCCATGCAGGGCTGTCACTGC
The DNA here is from genome assembly GCA_035403355.1 of Candidatus Cloacimonas sp. Taxonomy (NCBI): domain Bacteria; kingdom Pseudomonadati; phylum Candidatus Cloacimonadota; class Cloacimonadia (SeqCode); order Cloacimonadales (SeqCode); family Cloacimonadaceae (SeqCode); genus Cloacimonas (SeqCode); species Cloacimonas sp. (SeqCode). The sequence continues at coordinate 871 of DAONFA010000007.1, forward strand.
ATTGGAGGTCAGTTCCATCATATAGACGGCAAAAATGGCGAAATGAGGTTCTACCAGTCCCTTTCTGCTAAGCAGATTATCATTGGCAAGCATATAGATGTAGTGCTTGCGCTCTTTGGAATTTCTTGCCAACAGCGATGCCAAGGTAGCAGGGGAAACCTGATTTGTTGTCTCTCTATTGAAGTAGTCGATCAGCAACAGGCATTTCTGCCAGAAAATGTTAAGTTTGTGTTTCTTGCAGAACTCTACCCATCTGGCAGCGCCCTTTGCGTGAATCAAAGCATCTAAATAGGAATCAAGCACCATATTAAAGTTTCTGCCATAGCATGCTCTGTTATTGGATGAGAAATCGTCAGTCAGTTCCGGATAATGCATAAAGAGCACTCCGATCATCTTCAAGATAGAATTCATTGCGGTATTGGGATTGGTCAGTCCCTTGCCAAAGGCCTTGAGTCCCGTATTGACGGGATCTTTGCCCAGGATCAGGTTCCAGAGCAAGCCATTAAGCCGTAAACCTGTGCCATACAATGCCCGAATGTCATAATGGTAATCCACTCCCATTAAGTGAGGTGTACTCAGGATTTCACGGTCGATCAAATCAACTATGGAGGCATACTGCTTATCAAGGTTATCATCCATTCCAGGCATCATTTCGCAGATCTCTGGCAAATTGAAATCCTGCTCACAGTTAGCTTTGGTCTTTTGGCAGATCCTGGCAATCAGCACCAATTCGTTGGGCTGCAGCTGATATGCTGCAAGCAGCGGGGACTTTGCTATTGAATATTGCAAAGAGCGCATAACAGAATCATGACTGGGACAATCATTCAGGTTAGCTTTGACCTTAGTGTTGGAACTATTCTGCCACTCACACTTGTTATCCGAATCGGACTCCTCATTACAAAGCTCTTCCTTATCCAGAAGATCATGAATGTAAGTAACCACCTTGCCCTGATCCTCAACATCATTCAGTTGTTCCAGATATCTCATAATACTTTTCATATCACCTACCTCCATCATATTTTTCTTTTATTATAACTTTCAGATGATGAAATTCTGAAATTTCTTTCTTATTTGAGGTATCCTCCAGAATACCAGGATCAAAAGACAATGGTAGTTTGTTACATTTTTCTATCGCAAGATTCCTTAGTTACTTACCTATAACCTCTCCCGACTGTATATCATATCTTATGACAGCGACTGGATTATTACTACCTCTTACTGGGGTTCGCCATTTTTGTTTGCAAAAATCCTGTCAGAATTTGAAGTTTTCGGTAATCTGATTTGCAGATATCCTGTTAAAAAAATAATCAATAGGGTCTTGTGTGGATGGCAATAAAAAATGGTACGAGTTGGCAAGCGAAAAGTGATACACTTGAAGAAAATGGGGAAACAAGCTCTTTGCCTGATACTCTATGTTTGAAAGCTCCTTAGGGCGAAATCGGATGGTTGACCTCCCGGTCAACTTCTTCTTGTGCTTGAACGACGAGGACGTCGTTCTTCCGAATAAAAAAGCACCTTAGGGCGACATCGCAATGGTGACCTCCTGGTCAACCTCTTCTTGTGCTTGAACGACGAGGACATCGTTCTTCCGAATAAAAAAGCCCCTAAGGAGCTTTGGGCAGAGGGCAATAATAGGTCTGGGATGAACAGGATTATGGGGATTTTTGGGATTTATAAACTTGAATGTGCTTCTATAAATGATAGGAGCATCCAAGTTTTCCTTTCTGTCCTTTCATCTTCTTTTTCGCCGTTCACCATTCACCGTTCATTCTCAATTCAATCTCTTTTTCTCTTTCTCTCTTTGTTCAAAAATCCTTATTTTCCTTTTATGTCTTTTCAATATGAAATGTATATAAGACCTTATAACTTTTTAACTTCCCGATCTCTAACCTCGGGAATTTTAAAGCTTTTTCTATGTATGGGAGACAATCCAAAGCGATGAATCATTTTAGCGTGATAGGCAGTTCCATAGCCCTTATGAGAGGCAAAACCATATTCAGGATAGAGGTCATCATAAGCCAGCATCAAATTATCTCTATGAACTTTGGCTAAAATGGAAGCAGCAGCAATAGAAGCAAAGAGTTGATCACCCTTAATTACAGCTTGGGCACAGTGTTTAAGATCCGCGTGGATATCTTTTCCGTCAATTAAACAGTATTGCGGTTTACTTGCTAATTGGAAAAATGCTGTTTTAAAACCAAGAAGAGTTGCCTGGAGGATGTTAAATTCATCTATATAAGCCGGACTTATTTCTACAATGCTGTAGTCAAGCGCATTTTCTACGATCAGAGGATAAAGCTGGGCGCGCTTTTTAGGTGTAAGCAACTTGGAATCGTTGATACCTTCAATCATCTTCTCGTAGTCTAAAACCACTGCAGCAACAACAACGGGACCGGCTAAAGCGCCGCGCCCGGCTTCATCAATTCCGGTAAAAACACCGTTAGCTTTATAGAACTCTAAGTCATTCTGATAAAGGAGAGTCAAACATTATTCCTTTTGCAGGATGAAAAACAGCCGATTATATTTTTCGTCTATAGAAGATAAATGCTTGGGATAGAGGTTCTTGGGGATTTCTATGCTGTGCACGGCGACAAGTTTTAAGGGGGAATTATTGATGAGCTCTATCAGTTCATAAGTAAGATAAACCCTTTGCTGATGGTGTTCAGTTTGGAGGTTATAGCCCATAAGATTCTTTTTAAAAAAGAGCAGATTGGATATCTGGAGTAGCTGAGAGCTTTCAAAATATGCCTGATGAACCATAATATCGTTTGCATAATAGTGTAAATCGCATAGCTGGGCAAAATTATCAATGCTGTTTTCCAGGGTGGAGATATCAAAAATATATAAACCGCCGGTTACTAAAGCGAGCGATACTTCTTGCAGCATTTTGGCAATTTGATTTGTTTGAGTAAGGTAATTGATGCTGTCAAACATACAAAGCACCAGCTGGTAATCAGTTGCGGGAATTGGATCGGTAAGAGAGGAATAATATAGTTTAGGTTTCACAGGTTTCCCTGCTGCTGCTTTTAACATATCCAGAGATCTGTCACAGGCAGTTACATCATATCCCTTTTGCACTAATTGAATAGAAACATTGGCAGTTCCGCAGGCAAGTTCCAAAATTTTATTCAGTTTCAGAGAAGAATATTCTTTGAACCATTTCAGAATATGATGCACCCATAAACTATAGTCCACCTGTGTCATATATTTATCGTAGTGTTCAGCAAAAGAGGAATAGGCATCGGCAGTATTCTTGAGGTAAAAACGGATTTCTGCAAGATCATATAGTTCATTAAGAGGACGGGACATATTGAGGAGCTGCTTTTGAGCATTAAGTAATTTATTATGCGGCTTACCGTTATTTACCCGAAGATTGCGATAATTCAATTCCGGGTGAAAGAGTTCCCAGTTTTCGCTATCCATATTTATAAGAGCTTCCACAAAACGAGAATTGGTACTTAATAAAACATAATTCGGCTTTTTGTGCTCTATAAATTCTGAGAACTCCTTAAAATATAGCAAGTTTTCTTTTTTAGGATATAAACTGGCAGCAGAATCGCCTTCTAAAACACAAGGGCATAATCCGTAACCGGCAAGATTAGTATGAAAAGGGTTATTACCTTTAAGCTCTAATACCGCTATTTCAGGATGCACATAAAAAAGTGCAGAATTGAGCTCTTTCTGCAAACAATAATAGTTATAGGAAGCAGAACTGGCAAAAAAACAGATATGTTCCGGAGCGGGAACTGGAATGGCATTGTCCTCCAATCCTTTTAGCCGTAAATTTTCTACTTGATGTTCCGGGATGTCTTTCAGTGGACAGATAAGTTCCAGCTCCAGGTTTTTACTGATAGGAAAAAACTCGCAGGAAGCGATAACTAAGGGAATTTCTTCCGGATAGAAAGTGACGATTGAGATCTTAGGCATAAAGAAATCTATTATATTTTATCACTGCTACCCGGGGTTTCCAAAGGAATGCCTTGTTTGCAGGAATCGCAATCTTCTTTGTTATAAGCGGGAATTTCCAGGCAGAGTAATGATTCCAGAGGAGCGGAAAATTCTATCATTCCTCCGCTGCGATCTACTAAAACACCGATGGCAACTACTTCCAAACCGTTATTGGCAGCGCAGGAAATAACTTCCTTTATGCTGCCTCCGGTAGTTAAAACATCTTCTACAATAGCAACATTAAGCATTTCCGAAAGGTCAAATCCACTACGAATAATCATTTCACTATCTTTGCGCTGGGTAAAAAGAAAGCTTTTATTCATCAGTAAAGCTGTTTCAAAGCCCAGAGCGATAGCTCCGTATGCAGGACTGATGATGGCGTCAAAGTTATATTTGGCTAAGCGTTCCGCAAGGCGTTTACAGAGGTTATGGGCAGCAGCAGGATTTTGCAAAATTCTTATTTTCTCTATATACTGGTTGCTGTGTTTGCCGGAAGTTAACTGAAAATGACCTTCCCTTAAAGCTCCTTCACCTTCCAGAATGCGCGTTACATAATCCGAATCCTCCAGCCCGGTGATTAGTTCTTTAGCTTCTGCTACTTCATCTTCCGGAACTCTAAGCTCAATTTGATACATATCACCTGCGATGGAAGCATACATACTCATCATTCGTTCATTCATCAGGTTTGGGTGAAAACCTGAATCCTCCAGCAAACCCTTTGCCAGTTCCGCTTCAAAGGGATTGGTGTAAGTAGCGATAGTAATTAAGGTTATCTCTTCCATTTTTCTCCTCCATTTAGAGCTGTCCAAAAAAGGTTTGATATTCCCAAGCGAGCAGGAATACAAATAAAGAACATACTTTCAGAAGTCCCTGTCCTCTTTGGCAATTTTAATTTTGCCAATCCACATGTTTACAACTTTCTGGCAAAGCAGAAAGTTTACCTAAACCAAAAGCGCCAGGAACCGGAAAGATTCGATCAGAAGGTTTCATCGTGATAGAAACGGTTCCTGGCTCTAATTTATTTCCGTTTAGTTATATTGTTTAGCAATATCCATTCCGCGTTTGATGGCAGCAAGGTTTTTCGTTAGTAAATCGGGATTTTTTTCTTGCATAAAGGAAGTTAAGTTACCTTCCAGAGTTTCGTATTTTATAATATCGGTTTTACCAATTACAACCCCGGTCGCCACCATATTCAGCACAATTATACTGCCGAGCTGAGTAGCAATATCATTCATCGGAACGGCAATTTGAATAATATCTTCGCGTTTACATCCACGAGGGCACATATTGGTGTTATAAATTAAGATACCACCGGAACGCATAGAAGGAGCAAATTTATCTATTGAGGGCTGATTTAAAGCCACCAACACATCTGGGAAGCTAACAATTGGCGAGGCAATCGGCTCAGTAGAAACCACCGTAGAAACATTGGCAGTTCCACCTCTCATTTCCGGTCCGTAAGAAGGCAGCCAGGAAACATTTTTCCCTTCCTGCATTGCTGCCTGAGCAATGAATTTGCCTATAGTAAGAACACCTTGACCGCCAAAACCGGCACAAATCATTTCTATAGTCATTATTCCACTCCTTCGCCTTTATCACGATAAACGCCTAATTTGAAGAAAGGCAGCATATTTTCCTTTGCCCATTGTCTTGCCTGTTCGGGTTCATAACCCCAATTGGTAGGGCAGGTGCTGATAAATTCTATAAAAGTAAAACCGCGATTTTCCTTATTATAGCGAATAGCTTTGTTCACGGCTCTTTTAGCTTTAATAATATCGGCAGGGCTTAGAAGGGAAACCCTTTCAATATAATAGGGGGCTACTAAAGTTGCCAGCAATTCGCAAACCCGAATAGGATAACCGATATCATCTACATTCCTGCCGTAAGGACTGGTGGTTGTTTTCATATTAGGTAAAGTTGTGGGAGCCATTTGTCCGCCTGTCATACCATAAATTGCATTATTAACGAAGAAAACGCTTATCTTTTCTCCGCGATTGGCAGAATGAACAATTTCCGCAGTTCCGATAGCAGCTAAATCACCATCTCCTTGATAGGTAAATATATGCATATCGGGACGGGCTCTTTTTATGCCTGTAGCAACGGCAGGAGCGCGTCCATGAGCTGCTTCAGCCATATCACAATTAAAATAGTTATAGGCAAAAACAGCGCAACCGACAGGTGCCACACCGGCTATTTGATTGATTAAACCATTCTCATCAATTGCCTCGGCAATTAAACGATGAGCTACTCCATGCATACATCCGGGACAGTAATGGAAAGGGACTTTAGTAAGTGCTTCAGGGCGTTTTGCAATAATTTCCATTTTTTCCTCCTTCCTTTAAAAACATTCTTCCAGTTTTTCTTTGATTTCAGCGGGAGTAAAAACAACGCCTCCCACTTTTCCCCAAAAATCAACCGGAACCTTTCCTTCTACAGCAATTTTTACATCTTCTACCATTTGTCCCGAATTGAGTTCAAATACATATACCTTTTTCACATTTTTCCCGATTGCCTGTTTGATTGCTTCATAGGGATAGGGCCAAACGCGAATAGGACGAATTAAACCAACGCTTTTACCTTCTTTTTGAACTTCGTTAATAGCCGATTTTACTACCCGGCTGGCAGTTCCCCAGGCAACGCACAACACTTCGTTATCATCCGAAATGTTATAGGTCTCATAGCGAATTTCGTTTTTTTGGATTTCGGCATATTTTTTTAATAGACCTAAAACATGCTGTTCCAAAACCTGGGGGTCAAGTTCCAGAGAATTTATTTCATGATGGTGTTTTTTATCACCATCTTCATTGGGACAAATACACCAGGAAAGATGTTGATTGGCAAGTTCTTGCAATTCTGCATCTGTTTTTGCCGGTTTAAATTCAACGGGCTCCATCATTTGCCCCAGCATTCCATCGGCAAGAATCATAACGGGATTGCGATATTTATCTGCCAAATCAAATGCTTCACTTGCCATATCGGCAAATTCCTGAACTGAACTCGGAGCCAAAACAATTAAACGATAATCGCCATGGCCTCCGCCTTTAGTTGCTTGAAAATAATCACCTTGTGCGGGCTGGATATCTCCCAAACCGGGACCACCGCGTTGAACATTAACAACAACGCAGGGAAGTTCTGCTCCGGCAATATAAGATAGACCTTCCATTTTCAGTGAAATGCCCGGAGAGGAAGAAGAAGTCATTACTCTTTTTCCACTTCCGGCAGCTCCGTAAACCATATTAATGGCAGCAACTTCACTTTCCGCTTGAATAAAGGTTCCTTTAACCTTGGGCATCATCTTTGCCATATATTCAATTAATTCGCTTTGGGGGGTGATGGGATAGGCAAAATACAAACGACAGCCACTGCGAATAGCCGCTTCTGCAATTGCCTCATTTCCTTTCATTAAAATTTTGGACATTTATAACCTCACTTCTCAATCGTTATTGCCACATCGGGACAGGTTATATAACACATTTTGCAGGCAGTACATTTTTCCTGCTCAATACACTCGGCATAGTTGTAACCCTTGGCATTAATATTTTCCGATAAGCGGATAATCTTCCGGGGACAAGCATTAATGCACAAGCCGCAACCTTTGCAATAATTGGGGTCAACAGTCATTCTTGGCATATCAAACACCTCACTTTTCTTATTTTTTTCCTTTCTGTGATAAACCATTTTTTTGCCTTATTCTGTCAAACTATTTCTTTTTAAAACCGGAGGAACGACATC
>DAONFA010000007.1:8650-39488 GCA_035403355.1 Candidatus Cloacimonas sp.
TTGTCGTTCCACTTGCAACCGAGTTATTTCATTATTACGCTCTTCATAGTAACGAAATAAAACTTGCCAGCTGGTTGACGAAGGCATCAACATTGCGGAGGAACGACATCTTGTCGTTCCACTTGCAACCGAGTTATTTCATTATTACGCTCTTCATAGTAACGATAAAAAAATTGCCAAGTTTTTGAAGAGGGCATTAACATTGCGGAGGAACGGCATCCTCCGGCTACACAAAAAATTAGCTGGTTATGTAGAAATAGAAGAAAATGAAAGTTTCAGGGCATTGCACCTTGCTTTTTTGCCATAGACCTCTATTTATTAAGTTTATTACTGTTTGTTTTACCTATTTAGCAAGACACGACATCAATCAATATAAGAGGAAAAGTGCTGAATTTTAACAACTTATATGATACTGTTATAAAAAAAGGGAGCTTGAGCGCTAAATTCTCCTTGACATAATCAGATATAAAAGAAAAGTAAATAAATCAGCTATGGCTTAACCATCCAGCAATGTTAAAATCTAAAGGAAAAGTTAATTTTATTATGCAAGAGAATATTATTATCCAAGGTGATTGCATAGAATTAATTAGGGAACTTCCCGATAATTCTATTGATCTGATTTTTGCTGACCCGCCTTACAACCTACAACTTTCAGGGGAATTATACAGGCCAAATCAGACCAAGGTCAATGGTGTAAATGATGATTGGGACAAATTTGATTCAATGAAGGATTATGATATCTTCACAGAGAAATGGCTTAGGGAATGTTATAGAGTAATGAAACCCAACGGTTGTTTTTGGGTAATTGGCACATACCATAATATCTATCGGATCGGGGCAATAATGCAAAACCTGGGATTCTGGATTCTCAATGATATTATTTGGATCAAGACAAATCCTATGCCTAATTTCAAAGGCACAAGGTTTAATAATGCCCATGAAAATCTTATTTGGGCTACTAAGAGCAAATCTTCCAACTATACTTTCCATTATCATTCTATGAAAGTGATGAATGATGATATCCAGATGAGGAGTGACTGGTTAATACCAATTTGTCAGGGAGAAGAGAGAATAAAAATAAATGGACAAAAAGCTCATTCTACGCAAAAACCCGCTGAGTTACTATATAGAATAATTATCTCAACTTCCAATCCTGGAGATATTGTATTGGATCCTTTTTCCGGAAGCGGAACAACGGCAGCAGTCGCCAAAAGGTTGGGTAGAAAATACATTGCCTTTGAAAAGGAAGAGCTCTATGTGAAAATATCCCAAGAAAGGGTGCAAAAGATAATTCCCTTGGAGAAACCCTTACTTGAATATTTAATTGAAAAAAGAACTCCTAAAGTACCTTTCGGAAATCTAATTGAAAAAGGTTATGTTAAAGTTGGTGAATTCTTATATTCTGATAATTGTCGATATTCTGCACAAGTGATGGCTGATTCTTCAATCAATTACAATGGGCAGATCGGGTCTATTCATAAAATAAGTGCTTTGATTATAGGTAAGACAAGCAATAATGGCTGGGGATTTTGGTTTGTGAAAAGAGACAATACCTTAGTAAGCATCAATGATCTTCGTTATCAATATGAGCAAGAACAACTTGGGATTAAAAAATCAGATTTTATTCAGGAGATAATGTTTAACTATCAATAAAGGCATATCTTATAAGGAGTAAAATTTTATGCATCTTATGGAATATAACCAATTTACACAAATCCTAAATGAGAAAATCTTTGAAAGCTCTAAACCGGATTTGTTAGACAAAATATCTAAAAATCCCAACAGGTTTATCGGTTTATTTAGACCTACAAGAGCCAAGGCGAAAGTTATGCAAAATTTGTTGCAGTCCCATGAAATCAAATTCGGGGAAGCTTTTGAGTCCATTGTAGAAAAATACTTCCAACTTATTGGCAGTAAAATATTAGATCACAATTTGCAAGGGAAAAACGGAAATATGCTTTCTATTGATCAGTGCTTTTGGATGAATGAAGAGATATATTTCATTGAACAAAAAATCCGCGATGATCATGATTCCACAAAGAAAAGGGGTCAGATACGAAATTTTGAAGATAAATTATATTCTCTGATTAAGAAATATCCCCCCAATAAAGTGAATGGGTTCTTTTACTTCATTGATCCTGAATTTAAGAAAAATAAGAATTATTATCTTGCTGAGATATGTAAAATTAAAAAAAGCTATGGAGTAAAAGCGCTTCATCTATTATATGGTAGTGAGTTATTTGAGTTTATTGGTCGTCCTGATATTTGGGATGAGATTATTAGATATTTGGCAAAGTGGAAAAAAGAAATACCCGAATTACCGGAATTGAATTTTGATAATAGTCCCCAAAAATCATACGAAGAAATTAAAGACCTTAATCCTTCAATATATAGAAACCTGTTTTCTAATTCAGCTGTCGTGAAAGAAATATTTCCTATTTTATTTCCCGAGAAATTAACCCTGAAATACCTCAAAGATTATTTCCACAGTCAAGAATCAGAAATATACCGGAATCTTTATAAATCTCTTTCTGATATTATTAATGACCTGATTTATTCTCCATAATGATAAAACTGATATACTGAATATCATATTCTCAGAAAATAAAACTTGCCAACTGGTTGAAGAGGGCATCAACTACCCGGAGGAACGACATCTTGTCGTTCCACTTGCAACCGAGTTATTTCGTTTTAGAGCTCTTCATAGTAACGCTGTAAAATAAAAAATGTGGTTGACGAGGGCATCAACTACCCGGAAGAACGGCATCTTGTCGTTCCACTTGCAACTGAGTTATTTCATTATAGCGCTCTTCATAGTAACGATAAAAAAATTGCCAAGTTTTTGAAGAGGGCATCAACTACCCGGAAGAACGACATCTTGTCGTTCCACGGGCAACCGAGTTATTTCGTTTTAGAGCTCTTCATAGTAACGAAATAAAACTTGCCAAGCTTTTGATAAGGGCATCAACATTGCGGAGGAACGGCATCCTCCGGCTACACAAAACCATCTGCAGCGGATTTAATAGCAAAGCACTTTTGCCTCACATAGTAAGATAGCCGTAATTGCTGTAACATAGCCATTTCTTTAATAATCCTTTAGAGCTTCCTTAACACTTCTTTAACCTCGTTAAGGAATCGTTAAAGATATGTTAAAGGAACATAAGAAGAAAAAGCAAGAGGCAGGTAACAAATTGTATAACTGATTGAAATATAATTGAATAATCCCCATAAGGAAATTTTTGCTTGACAGGATGTCCAGTCCTAAAAAATTATTCCTCTCATCAAATGAGCTAAGGACAATGATGAAGAAACACAAGAAAAAATTACTGGCTTGTCTAATTGGGATTCAGGTAATGTTTATTGCACCGGTAATTGCTCAAAATATGGCAAGCTTAAGCGGGGAAGAGTTTATTGCAGATAAAACTGTGGCTGTGATTGACTCTTTGCACACTCAGGAGCCACCGGGATCACCTCCGGGTGAAACGATGGTCGCTACTTATTATTCTAAACGATTTCAGGGCAGAAAAACAGCAAGTGGCGAAAGATATAGCCGCGATGCCTTAACTTGTGCCCACAAAACCCTCCCCTTTCAAACCTTCTTAAAAATAACCAATCCTCAAAACAGCAAATCCGTTATCGTGCGTGTAAACGATAGAGGTCCCTTCAATCGTGGCAGAGATATTGATCTTTCGTATGCTGCTGCCAAAGAAATAGGGATGTTGGCTGCGGGGGTTCTTCCTGTTCAGGTGGAAGTTTTAGAGCAGGTTTATAACGATACGCTGCTGGCGAAAAATTAAAATAGTTATCATTCCTTATTCACAACTTGTTATGGATAAAGACAGGTAACTAAAGATGCAACCGCTTTTAACACTTTCCTTCTCTGTGCAGCAGGCAATTGCTGAAAAAAAACCGATTTTGGCAATGGAATCTACTGTGCTTACGCATGGCTTACCCTATCCTGAAAATTTGGAAATATTGCAGACCTTGGAAGAACTTTGTCTGGAGCTTGAAGTTGAGCCAGCTACAATCATTATTCTGGACGGTAAAATTCATATTGGCATTACCCAAGCGGAAAAAGAAAATCTGCAGCACAAAATGAAAAACGGAGAAGAAATACAGAAGTTTGGAATGCGGGATATTCCCTATTCCACAGCTTATAAAAAAAGCGGAGGGACAACCGTTTCTGCCACAATGCTGCTTGCCTGTAAAGCCGGAATAAAGGTTTTTGCCACAGGTGGAATAGGCGGAGTACATAGATTTTGGAATGAGACCCTGGATATTTCTTCCGACCTGAAATCGCTTGCGGAAATTCCGGTAATTGTTGTTTCCGCTGGTTGTAAAGCCATTTTGGATATTTCTACTACGCTGGAAGTTCTGGAAAGTTATGGCGTTCCAGTGCTGGGTTGGAAAACCGATGAATTTCCTGCTTTCTATTCCAGAGTTAGCGGAAAAAAAATAGACAGAATTGAAAACGCCCAAGATGTGGTAAAAATATATCAGGCGATGCTGAAATTATATCCATATCCAACAGGAATTCTGGTGGCAAATCCGGTGCCGGAAAAAGATGAAATTCCTTATAGCAAAATGGATAAATATATTACAGAGGCAATTGCTGCAGCAAAGGCAAAAAATATTTCAGGCAAGGAACTAACTCCTTTTCTGCTGGCAAATTTGGCGGAAAAAACAAAAGGGCAATCAGTTCAAAGTAACCTGGCACTGCTTAAAAACAATATTATTGTCGGTGCGCAAATAGCTAAGGAGCTACAATGAAAATTTACATTTCAACCGATATGGAAGGTATCCCCGGAACTTTTAACTGGGAACAGGAAAAAACTAACCGTCCCGAAGTGCTTAAAAACTATCAAACACATATCACGGACTGCCTGAATGCTATTTTATATAGCGGATTTAAGGATTTTATTGAAGAAATTACTATTGCCGATTCCCACAGTGGGGGAGATAACTTAAGCTACGATATAACCGCATTGGATAAAAGAATATCGTTAATCTCAGGCGGACCCCGACCCCAATATATGATGCCTGCTTTTGATAGTGACTATTCTCTGGTGTTTTTACTGGGCTATCATTCCGGCACAGGAACCTGGAAAGGTAATATGGATCATACCTATTCTAACAGCAAGATATTCAGAATTTGGATTAATGACATCCCGATGAATGAAGCAATGATAAATTCTGCTTATGCAGGTTATAAAGGTGTCCCCGTGGCTTTAATAAGTGGAGATAAGGCATTGGAAGAACAAATCGCTGAAGCTATGCCCTGGGTGCATTTTGTTAGAACTAAAGAAGCAGTAGCCAAATTTGCCGCTAAGAATTATTCTTCTATCATCGTGAAAGAAGAACTGGTGAAAGCCGTTCAGGCATCTTTAACAAAAAAAGATATACCTCTATATACTTTCTCCAGTCCAATCCGCCTGAAAATTGAATTCCATTCTACTTCTATAACCGATTGCGCTGCTTTATTACCCCATTCCAAACGCCTTGATGGAAGAACTATAGAATATGTGGATGACGATTACGGGGTTATTTTTGAAGCGATAATGGCTCTGGTGACACTGGCTTACGGAGCGACATTGTAAAAAAAGAGTTAAGCGAGATGGTGAGATGGCGAGATGGAAAGAGAGAGATAGCGAAATAGATATTTTTACAAAGAGGAAAAGAGGAAAAGAGAAAAAGAGAAAAGAGAGATGATTTTACAAAGAGAGAAAGAGGAAAAGAGATTTGATTATAAGTCAGGAGTGCTTATAACTAAATAAGTTTGAGGGTAGGTAAAAGTTTATATAAACGCTAATGACCCTTACTTACTTTACTCGTTATTGTTTAGCAAGTAGCTTTTCAAGCGCTTCACAGATTCCTCCACCCCAATAATGGCAAAAGTGGAAGGTAATTCAGGACCGTGCATTTTACCTATTAAAGCTAAACGCAAAGGGGTGTAAAATGCCTTTCCCTTAATTCCCGATTCTGCTATGCCGGCATTGATTATATTTTGGATTTCTTCCGTTTCCCAATTAGTTACAGTTGGTAATTTCTGGACAAACCAGGAAAGGACTTTCTGCGCTTCAGGAGTAGCAAGTATTTTTTCTTCCTCTTCGGTTAATGTATCCGGCAGATAAAACATTTTACAGTAGTCCACAATTTCATTCAGTAAAGAACATCTTTCTCTGGCAACTGCGATGCAGAGGTTATATTTTTCAGGGTTGCTGATATCATAACCCTTTTCTAAAAAAAGTGGTTTACAACGCAAGGCAATTTCTTCCAAAGGCAGAGAGCGTAAATAATGTCCATTCATCCATTCCAGTTTGGTCAAATCAAAAATTGCGCCTGCCTTATTCACTTTTTCCAGAGCAAAAAATTCACAGAGTTCTTCCAGAGTAAAAAGTTCGCGTTCATCAGCAGGATGCCAACCCAGTAAAGCCACAAAATTAACTATAGCTTCTTTTAAATATCCTTTAGCTAAATAGTTATCTACGGATACATCATTCATCCGTTTGCTTAATTTTGAGCGATCAGGATTAAGAATTAAAGGTAAATGCACCCATTTTGGCGCTTCCCACCCTAAACATTCATAAAGATAAATATGTTTGGGAGTGCTGGAAAGCCATTCTTCCCCTCGGATGATATGAGAAATTTGCATAAAATGGTCATCTACAACAGCTGCCAGATGGTAAGTAGGAAATCCATCACTTTTCAGTAAAACCTGGTCATCGGACTGGCTGGAATCTATTTCTACTTCACCCCGAATCAAATCATAAAAGCGAAATCTGCGGTTATCCGGCATTTTTAAACGAATTACATATTTTTCACCAGCGGCTATCTTGCTTTCAACTTCAGCTTTACTTAAAGACAGACAACGACGGTCATATTTAACAAATTCCCCTTTTTCCTGTTGTTCTTTTCGCATCTTTGTTAATGTTTCGGATGAACAAAAACAGGGATAGGCAAAGCCCTTTTCCAATAAATACTGTGCCTGTTGATGGTATAAATTCAGGCGTTGGGATTGAATATAGGGTCCGAAACTTCCTTCTTTACCTGGTCCCTCATCAAAATCCAACCCTAAATTATGTAAAGAAGCAATCAGATTTTCTACGGCTCCGGGAACAATTCTACTTTGGTCTGTATCTTCAATCCGGAGAATAAAGGTTCCCTGTTCTTTACGGGCAAAGAGATAATTGTAAAGAGCAGTCCTCAAACCCCCAATATGTAAAAAACCTGTTGGACTGGGAGCAAAACGCACACGAACTTGTTGCATAAGAAATTCCTTATCCTTATTTTTCCAATAACTGTTCAATGGAATTGTAAAACTGATATTTTAACACCCGATATTTGGGGTTATAATGAATTTTATATTGCTGTGAATGCCTTGGAATAGCTTTGCTTTCTGCAATAGTATTCACTTCCTGCCATTCTGTTATATCAAACACTGCCAATTCCTGGACAACGGGTATTGCCTCTTTCCAGAGTTTAGTTATATCTAAATTATAAGTATAATCCAAAACGGATTCTTGCATATATTCCGCTAAAATATAGCTCTTACGGTAAAGTTCGGTTATCGCTTTCTCCGGGCGCATACTTTTGTTTGGAAGCAATAAATCCAAGCTTAAACGAAAAAAGCCATTACAGGAACCGATATCCTGTTTAAACGGTCTATAGGGTTCAGGATGTAATAGCATTTCGGTCATAATTCTTTTGGCTGCCTCATCCTTATCTGAAATCAGGTGTGCGGGTCCCAGATATGCTTGAAAGACAAGTTTATAAATATCAATCAACTGCAAATGAGGATGAAGAGTTAGTTCCAGAGAAATAATCTGCTTAATATCCATTGCCCTGCCGTTAGCGTTATTGTGCTGCATACTTAATTTCACCTTTTCTTACAACATAACAAAGCTGCGATGTTTCTTTTTCTACCGGTTGCGAATAAATTGATAAATCGGCTACATAAGATGGTTTTATCTGTCCTGCACAATGCTCTTCAAAGTTTAGCCAGGCAGCATTTTTGGTGTAAATATCAATTGCCTGGGCAATGGTTAAACCCTCCTGCGGATTATGATGATGGATAGCAGCATTGATTGATTGGGCTGCATTTAGCGGGGTTACATACCAATCCGAACCACCGGTAATAGTAATTCCGGCTTTTAGTAAGGTAGCAAAGCG
Organism: Candidatus Cloacimonas sp.; assembly: GCA_035403355.1. NCBI lineage: Bacteria > Pseudomonadati > Candidatus Cloacimonadota > Cloacimonadia (SeqCode) > Cloacimonadales (SeqCode) > Cloacimonadaceae (SeqCode) > Cloacimonas (SeqCode) > Cloacimonas sp. (SeqCode). Next base: position 16,820 of record DAONFA010000007.1, read on the forward strand.
ATTCATTATTTGGCTACGCTTAATGCCTAATTTCTTGGCATAAAAGCCATTTTCTCCACCCCACAGCAGATCAAAATTGGGTTGCATAACAGGAACTGCTTTAGAAATGGCAATTTCCTGAATCAATGCATCGTCCGTTAACTCACAATGAATTAGCTCGTGGCGTAATTCTTCCGTAGCAGGAATAGCTTTATAAACATTATTTATTTGCCGAATTGCTCTATCTCCAATACAGTGAACTGCTACCTGTAAATTGTGTTTACTTGCTTCGTTTATAAATTGCTGCCAGAATTCATCACTCTGATAGAGAACACCTCGGGAAGTGCTGTTTAAATAGGGCTCAGAAACAGCTGCGGTTTCTGAACCGATGGAGCCATCTGCTAAAATGCAACCTCCGATTCTTTGGGCTCCTGCATTCAAAGCTGCTTCAATATTAAAAGATTGAGGATAGAGGATAAAACGCAAAGGAAATTGATCCAAGTTATCTCTGATAAGCTCATAATGAGTAATACTGTTCTGAGCGTTGCCAATCATTGTATGTAAACTGCAAAAACCTGCTTGCAAGCCAAGTTTAGCTGATACCTGATAAGCTTCCAAAATCCTATCATCTGTTAAGCAACTATGAAAATAATGAACTGCCCTGTCATTTTCTGCTCCCCGCAAAATTTCCCTATCGGTATCCAAATCCTTAATTTGCTTCCGGGCAAAGGAATTGAGCATACAGGAATGACCATCTATTCTTCTTAAAAGCAATGGTTTACCAGGAACAGCGGAATCCAGTTCTGGAACCGTAGGAAAACGCTTTTCTGCTAATGAGGTTTCATCCAGCTGCCAGGCAAAGATTATTTCATCTTTTGTCTTTTTTGCACTTTCAGCAGAGAGCAATTCCAAAACCTCTGCAATGTTTTTGGCTATAGATAAATCTACCCCAAGGGAATATAAGCCCCCTTCAAAACTGTGAGTGTGAGTATCAATAAAGCCCGGATAGGCATAAGCCCCGGCAAAATCCTGTTGATAGAGCTGCTTATATTGTTCCGGAACAGGATAGGGCAGCTGTTCTATAATAATTCCCTTTTCTACTAATAAAGATTGGGGTTCTGCGGTAAACCTGTCATTCACCCAAAGATAGAGATTAGATAAAACTTTCACTGTTCTTCCTTACCTAAAATTTGCTTCAGCAAATCATAAAATAACCGAATCGGGAAGCCCATCACATTGAAATAACATCCTTCTACTTTGATTATAAATTGTGCTCCATAACCTTGAATTCCATAGGCACCTGCTTTATCCATCGGCTCTCCAGTGGCAATATAGGCATCTATTTCAGCTTCGGTTAGCGGGGCAAATTGCACAAAGGTTTGCTCGTAGCTGATATTAACTGTATCGTTGCAGTAAATACAGATACCGGTAAAAACACTATGCCGGCGACCGGAAAGGATACTGAGATAACCTTTAGCTTCCGTAATGTCTTGTGGTTTGCCTAAGATAATATTATCTATCGCTACCAAAGTATCCGCAGCTACAATTAAAGCGTCATCAGGCACTTTGTTCAGCACTGCTTTCGCTTTAAGCAAGGCATTTTCCATTGCCTGATTTTGCGGTAATTTATCATTAACCTTTTCTTCAATCTCTGCGGGAATAATCTGATAGGCAATACCCAAGAGAGAAAATAATTCTTGTCTGCGAGGTGAAGCAGAAGCAAGAATTACTTTTTTATGGCTTAACAAATTATGTATCATCACTTTAATCCTTTGCTGCATAGAACAAAATAGCGGTTTTCAGTCAATAAAATTCTCAGTTGCTAAAAAATAACTTGCCTGAAAGCTTGACCTCAGATTTTATAGTTCCTTAGAAGAAAAATATATCCAGGAGGATACAAATGGAACGCGTACATAACTTTAACGCCGGTCCTGCAGTTCTGCCCGAAGAAGTGCTTAGAGAGGCACAGGCAGACCTTTTCAATTACAAAGGGATGGGTCTTTCCGTTATGGAAATGAGCCATCGCAGTAAAGAGTATGAAGCAATTATCAATGAAGCCAGAGATGCTGCAAAACGGATTTATGGCATTGGTGATGACTGGGATGTGCTTTTCCTGCATGGTGGTGCCAGTTTACAATTCTTGATGGTTCCGCTGAACTTTATCCCGGAAGGTAAGATTGCGAATTTCATCCATACCGGTGTGTGGAGCAAAAAGGCAATGGGAGAAGTTAAAAAGATAGGTAAACCAGTGCATATTGCAGCCAGTTCTGAAGATAAAAGCTTCAGCTATATTCCCAAAACCTATCAACTGTCAGATAATCCTGCCTACCTGCATATTACTACGAATAATACTATTTACGGCACCGAATGGAAAACCGATCCTGATGTTCCCAAAGAAATTCCGTTAATTGCTGATATGAGCTCAAACTTTATGAGCAAGCCCGTTGAGATTAACAAATACAGTTTAATTTATGCCGGTGCCCAAAAGAATATCGGTCCTGCTGGTTGTGCAGTTGTTTTAGTGAAGAAGGACTTCTTATCTACCGGAGCTACAAATCTGCCTTCTATGCTGGATTATCAATTGCACGCCAAAAACGGCAGCTTGTATAATACTCCTCCCTGTTTCACTATTTATATGATTGGGTTAGTGTTAAAATGGATTGAGGATTATGGCGGACTTGCTAAAATTGAAGCAAATAACAAAGCCAAGGCGAAATACATTTACGATGTAATTGATGCCTCCGATGGTTTCTATAGGGGAACTGTTGTTCCTGAAGACCGTTCTTTGATGAATATCACTTTTCGCCTTCCCAGCGAAGAACTGGAAAATCTTTTTGTGAGTGAAGCCAAAAAGAATGGAATGATTGGTTTGAAAGGTCATCGTGATGTAGGAGGATGCCGTGCTTCCTGTTATAATGCACTTCCTTTGAATGCAGCTCACACTTTGGCTGAATTTATGAAGAATTTCCAACAACAGAATGGATAATTTAACCCTTTTAAAACCCTGATTATTATAAACTGCTGTAGTATTTTTACAATGCTGCAGCAGTTGATTTTTAGCAGAGAAAATTTATAGGCGAGGTTCAATGTCTCTATTAAATCTAATTGCCAAAGGCGGCTTCCTGATGTATGTGCTGACGGTTATTTCCGTTATCAGCATAGGTATCGTAATTGAAAAATATCGGCAGTTTAGAAAAGTGCGGCTTGCCAATTACAAACTGCTGCAAACCTTGAAAGGGCAGGATAAACTGGAAAATTATCGTGCTCTTATAAATATGCACAACAGCTCATGCCCGATGGGTGTGATGCTGGATAAACTTTTTAACAGCCAAAGTGATGACCTGGATTTGATTAACCAAAGTATGGAAGCCACGGCAAACCTGGAATTGCATCGGTTGGAAAAAGGATTGGGTTGGCTTTCTACCTTTGCAGCGATTGCCCCGTTAATCGGTTTTTTAGGCACTGTTATTGGTATGGTGAATGTTTTTATGAAAATTCAGGCAGGCAGCCAAAGCGGAGTGGATATTTCTATGCTTGCAGGGGGAATCTGGGTTGCCTTGTTAACTACGGTAGGAGGTTTAATTGTAGGGATAGCCACCATCATTTTTTACAACGATTTAGTGCAGAAACTGGAAAACATTGTTAAAGATATGCAGGATACAGCCATTGAGTATATCATCAAATACAAGAACTTAAAACAGAGTAAACTATGAAATTGCGTGTTTCCAAACAGCGTATTTCCACCACAATGCTGATATCAATGACGGATGTTATCTTCCTGTTGTTGCTGTTTTTGCTAATCGGCTCAAATTTCGTCAGCCAAACGGGTTTGCCGATAAAGCTTCCCGGCTCTTCCACTGCTGTAAGACAAAGCTCTCCGACCCTGTTAATTACTTTTTATGGAGACGGACGCTTGTTTTTTATGGATAAACCGATAACGATGGAAGAACTGAAAACTATTTTAGGGCAAAAATATCAAAATCCAGAGCAGATTGTCCGCATTGCCATTGAGAAACAGGTTCCAGTGCAAAAGCTGATAAACCTGATGGATATAGTTCGCAGCGTTGGCTATGAGAGAATTTTTGTAGCTACGACAGCGGTGGAGAATAAATAGTGCGTCGCTTTTCTCCTGCCAAGCTCTTAAATGGTTATTTCCTTTCTGCCGTGTTCCATCTCTTGCTGTTTTTGCTTTTTGCCTTATATGTTATCCAACCCTATCTTCCGGAAAAATGGTATTCTTTTGAATGGGAGCCCTTAAAGGATAGCACTGTAATGGAGCCAGCTAATAAAGAAGCTATCGCAAACGGCAAAAATAACAATGCAGAGGCAGCAAAAACAATATCGGCAGGAAATCCGGGGAATACGGAACTTATTATTTCTAATGATACCCCTTCGGGCATTGGAGATAGCGAACCGGCTATAGCGATGCCTCTATCTGCGTTTACGGAAGAAGACACTAAAACAACTTTGCCAAATAGTTATTCCCGCAATCGTAATGCCAATGCTTTGAATGCAATTCCCGGAACATCAGCTGAGCGTAATTTTGCCTTTTCCACTACTTTGGAAGAAGGCGGGGGAGAAGCATATTTCATCCATCAGGCGCACCCTCAAATTTCTCCTACTGAAGAAGGGGAAGTTTATCTGGAATTTAAACTGACGGCAAAGGGTTTAGTTAATATGAACAGTGTGAATGTTATTTCCTATACTAATGCTACTTATGCTGAAGCAGTAAGGAAAGTAATGCCTTTATGGAAGTTCGGTTTTAAAGGCAGTTATAATCCCAGACAACTTTATCGTCTGCGTTGCAGGTTTGTTATCAATGAATGAATATTGCTTTCCAGAACAGATACCTGTTTTAATGGGCATTCTGAATGTTACAGAGGACTCTTTTTCTGATGGAGCACAGTTTTTGGATAGAGAATTGGCATTAAAGCATACGGAAACAATGATAGCTGAAGGAGCAGAGATAATTGATATAGGAGCAGAATCAACTCGTCCGGGTTCTTTGCCTGTTTCCGCAGATATACAAATCCAAAGGATAATCCCTATTTTAAGTTATCTTAAAGCAAAATACCCGGAGGTATCTTTTTCCGTTGATACTCAAAAAGCTACTGTTGCGGAAAAAGCGATAGCGAATGGTGCTACCATCATCAATGATATTTCAGCTCTTAGAACTGATCCTGCTTTAGCAGAACTCTTAGCTGCCCATCCACAGGTTAAAATAATCCTGATGCATATGCAGGGAACTCCTTACACGATGCAATTAAATCCTGTTTATCAAGATGTGTTGAGGGAAATCAATGTCTTCTTTCAGGAGCGCATTGATTTTTGTGTTACCCAAGGCATTTTAAGAGAAAATATTATACTTGATCCGGGCATTGGTTTCGGGAAAAACTTGCAGCATAATTTGGCTATTCTTGCTAATTTGAAAACATTTAAGGAATTCGGTTTACCTCTTGTCGTAGGTGCCAGCAGAAAGAGTTTTATAGATAAAATTTCACCTTCGTCACCTTCACAACGCCTAGGTGGATGCCTTGCAGCTGCTTTAGTATCTGCTTTTGCAGAAATAAATATCTTGCGTGTTCACGATGTTCTTTTGCACAAGCAGTTTTTTGAGGTCTTAACTGCTATTGCCAAGGCAAAAAGGGACTAAATGGAATTTTTAATTCCCCGCTTTCAGGATATTGTAGATATTCTCATCATTGCTTTTCTCATTTATCAGGCATTGCTGATTGTGCGTAAATCCGGCGGTTATCAAGTTTTATGGGGTTTGTTGTTTGTAGTTATTCTCTATATCTTGGCAGTTGTTTTCAATTTAAAGATGGTGGGCTCGCTTTTAAGTGCTATTCGTAATTATTGGTTTATTGCCGTAGTCATTATTTTTCAGCCGGAATTGCGTTCAATTTTAGCGCGTCTTAATCTTCCGCGTGAGCTTAGCAAGGCATTTAATAAGCAGGAAAAATCCTCTCTATATGCTCCTCTGATAGATGCTGTTTCGTCAATGAGTTTTCGCAAAATAGGTGCCTTGATAGTGTTGGAAAATAAACGCAAGTTGAATGAATTTATCTATAGCGGAGAACCACTTGATGCAGCTGTTTCAATGCGTTTGATACTTACTATTTTCAATCCTAAAAGTGTGTTGCATGATGGAGCAATTATTATCCGGGATCAAAGAATTATGGCTGCCAAAGTAGTTTTACCCCTTTCCCAAAAGCCGGAATATATGCATAAATTTGGCACCAGGCATCTTGCCGGAATAGGCATCACAGAAATCAGCGATGCGATTGCGATTATTGTATCTGAACAAACAGGACAGGTTTCCGTAGCTCGTTCCGGAAAGATTCAAACCGATGTTGCCTTTGAAGAATTGTTGCAGATTTTAACTGATGCTACAAAATAACGATCCATTCCTAATCGGAATTACGGGAAATATGGGCAGCGGGAAAAGCGTCTTTTGCAATTTTCTTGCTGCCGGGAGCTTAAGAGTAATTTCGGCAGATGCTTTAGCCAATAAACATTTGGAAGACCCTGAAGTTGTCAGGGCTTTAGTTAATCGTTATTCCAAAGATATTCTTTTTTTTACAGAAGATAAAACCAAGCTGAAGATAAATCGCAAGCTTTTAGCCGAGAAGGTTTTCAATAGCGTCACAGAAACGAATTATTTGAATTCTATTATTCATCCCTTGGTGCTGAAGGACTTTCAACAAATAGTTGAACAAAGTGCCGAGAAAGCTCTTTGCTTTGAAGTTCCTCTCCTTTTTGAGGCAAATTTACAGGATTGCTTTGATTATATTATATTGATTAGTGCACCTCTGGAAACGCTTCTGCAGCGTTTGGAAAAAAGAGGGGAAGATAGAATTAAAGCTCAACAACGGTTGTTACACCAATTACCGGATACGGAAAAGCGACTTTTGGTAGATTTGGTTATTGAAAATGAAAGTGATTTGGATAAATTACAAAAAGCTGCTGCTGCTTTTATAGAAAAAATCCCGTATTTACAGTATAAAAAAACTCGTCCTTTTGCGTAAGCAACAGAAGCTATTCTTTTACCCAAAGAACCAAAGTCATTTATCCCTGCACATTTTTATTTTTTGAGTTAGCGATGATAGCGTTGCCTTTTCCTGAATGAAATTACAAGAAAGAAGCTATGTTCCTGTCAGCATATTGGGTTATAAAATTACTTTGGGGACTAATTATAAATACCTGTTGCCAAGCCACTTCCTTAACGACGCTTTAACGACTCTTTAACAATACATTAACCTCGTTAAAGAATCGTTAAAGATATTTTAAGGCAGCATAAGAGATTCAACTTAGCAGGGAAATATTTATGCAATCTTTAGATGAAAACTATATTAGGTAGGTATCCAGGAAATGACGAAAAACCGATTTTTTTCCAGAAAAAAAGCGGAGCTGCATTGAGCTCCGCTCGCTTTATTTTATTTTAACTTCAAGACCTCTCGACCTCAAAAACCTCTCGACCTCAAGACCTCTCGACCTCAAGACCTCTCGACCTCTCGTCCTCAAGACCTCTCGCCCTCAAGACCTCAAGCCCTCAAGACCTCAAGACCCCGGTCCTCACTTTTTCAGGATCATTTTCTTGGTCTCGGTATAATTTCCGGCTTTCATTCTATAAAAATATATCCCACTGGCAACAGAGTGATCCCTATTATCCGTTCCATTCCAGACAACGGTATGTTCACCTGCTTCCAGAGGTTTATTAATTAAAGTCCGGACTTTTTGTCCCAAGATATTATAGATATTCAATTCTACCGGGGTTTTATCCTTCACGCTGAATCTGATTGTTGTTTCAGGGTTAAAGGGATTAGGATAGCAACCTTTTAATGAAGTTATCGCAGTGATAACCGGGTCTTCATTGGCAACAGGTTGACCGGTTCCATATACGGGAATAGTATTTACTAAAGCATTAGGGTCATCGGAGTTTATTGTTAGGGTTCCTGAATACTCAATGTTTTCCAGGGGTTGGAAATTCACATTAAAAGTGAAGGATCCATTAGCCGGGATTGTGTATTCCAAGTAACAAGTAGGTAAAGTTATTTCTCCTATAAAGAAAGGTGCATCAATAGTTATAGTTCCCAGCATTGAAGCAGTTCCGCAATTACAAATTGTAACAGGTAAGGAAACGATATTATTGACTACAACTTCACCAAAGTTTACAAATTCTGAATCAGTTACAAATACAGGATTTCCTATTTGTTCACCCGTGCTGGGGAAAATTATATCATCAAGCCAGGCACAATCGCTGCCTTGAGACATTCCTGTGTCTTTAACATATTCCCATTTAAAAACATTAGTACCAACAGTAACAGGATAGGTAACCTGGCTCCAAAAATCGTCAGTTCCACTCCATTGGAATTTCATCTCTCCATTGATATAAAACTTCAGGAAATCGCTACTGGGCTCAGAGGAGACCTTTTTCCAGAAAGATATTTCACCTGCCTGAGGGCACTGATAAGTAATGCTTATAGAAGTGCTGGAGTTGTTCGTAATGGCAGGTGATTTGGCAGCCATAGAACCATTAAAACTATCCTGAGAAATAGTCCAGTTTCCGCCTTGAAACTGCCATGGGAAGCTACTGAAACCGAAATCAAAATTCTCCATTACTATTCCTACTACAATAGTATAGGTATGCACGCTCAGATATTCACCAAACATAGTCATTGCAGTAAGCTGAACCGAAGTGCCCATTGGAATTTGTGAACTGAAGGTTATATTATAAATCATCTGACCGGTTTGATTTACAGGTAGATTTTCAATAGTTGAAATAACAGGGGAAAGTAAATGATACACTCCATTTACAATCAAAGTTGTGGATATATTGGCAGCGTCACAATGCCCGGAATTGGTTACATTAAAAGTAATAGTAACATTTTCGCCGGCATCAATACGACCGTTGTCATTTCCTGTGCTGTCATTTATCTGTAAAGGACCCCATGTAATATTCGGGGCATAAGCAATGAAACTGCAGTCATCAGTAAAAGTTTCAGCATCGGAGGTAGTAATCGTTATATTCAGTTCTACTGTATGTTCATCAGGAACGACATTGGAAAGCTGAATTTGAAAAGCTTCAGCAGTTCCCGTTGTGCCATTGGCTATTTCAGCAATGCTGAGATTATTATTCAGGATAGTAATATATGGATCATCGGAAGATATATTAACAGTGATTCCGGAGGCAATATCACTACCGATATTGGAAATGTTAACATTTAAAAGAACGGTTTCACCCGTTGTAAAAACATTATCATTATTATCGCTGAAATTGGTTGCTTCTACCATTAAATAAGGTCCGGTGCTGGGCAGAACCTGAATGATTTGGATGTAGGTTTGATAATCAAAAGCGGAAATAGTTAAAGTTAAATCCATCGGTTGATCGGGAATAACATCCAAGTTTATAACACAATTACCGGTTGCATCGGCAGTTCCCTTTCCAAAAACTACTCCGTTGGCTGTTAAAGTAATCCGGGCAAAAGGAACGGTTTGAACATTAAAAACAGTCATCCCTAATAAGATAACCGGATCGCAAGTAGCAGTTATTACTTGAGGATTTTTAGTGCGAACCATTAAAGAGGCATCTCCGAAAATAGTCCAGGTTCTGGCATCGGCAAGACCCTGGCTGCTATAGACCTCCAGCATTTTATGGGCACCGTTAAAAAGCAAACTGCCTACCCGATGTTTCATATTTCCAACCAAAAGATCTGTTACTTCATCCTGAGCGCGCATTGGAGGAGCCCAACTCTGATTTATGGTAGAACCCCAAAAGGCAATTGCACCCGCAGGAGCATTAGTAGTTTCATTTACAGAGCGCATCCATGCTTCGGCAAAGCAGGTTTGGCTAACAAAATTACCGTTCACACAGGCAACAGAAACAATCAAAGGCAGCATATAATCGTTAGTTAGAGCATTCGCATTGCTATTGTTGAAATTTGTGGTTACCCAATATGTATCAGCACCGTGACCACAATAATTGATAAATCCTTTACCGGAATTCACAGAACTGGTCACTTGGGCAGCCGAGGCACCAGGATCGTAAATTTGGTCAACCAAAGTGTATCCATAATTAAGCAGGTCTGTGCGAATATTATTCATATGCACAATATCACTTTCACTCATATCCCCTTGTCCGCTTCCACCTTCAGCAGAGGCAATTCCGATTGCTTTTGCCAACCAGTCAGCTCCAGCAGTTATATCTCTTTCATAATATATGCTGCGGGCAATTTGAGTTTCCAATTCAGCTACTGTCTGAGCAGAAAAACGACCGACAAAGATATCGTAGTAGTTATCATTTCCTGCCAAAAGTGCATAAGAAGGATCACTTCCACCACCGGAATAAGTAAGAGTTGGAACTTGAGGTGCATCACCGATAAGTTGCACAAACATTAAGCCATTATTCAGATCATACTGATTTTGAATGTAGGTTTTGATATTGGCAGCAGTAGAACCTGCTTCCGTAACATCCACAACATCTACAGTAAAACCAAGCTGTCTTTTCCAGGTAACCCAGGGTTGAAGAGCAGCATCAAACATACTGTTTTTTATTACCAGGATTCTGCCTTCTTCATTCAGAGAAGGATATTTGGCAGAGCCGAAGTTGATAAACATATCCAGGTAAATACTTTCAAAATAGCTGCTGTAAGAAGATTTCGGGGTTAAAAGAGCATTATTGAAATCAGTGCCCTGTGCCTGCACAGAGAGATTAATCTTTGTGTAGATGCGCAAAGTTCTGGTAGCAGGATAATATACAAAAGGTTGCAACCGAACAGTTATGCCGCGATAATCACGCAAAATAAAGGGTTCAGTTAAGTAAGCAATTTCCGCAGGGTAACTTTCTCCGCTTTGATAGAAATCTGCAAAAGTATAGGGAATGGTGGCAGGATCAATATCACGGGTTAAGTTTCCTTTGGAAGGAGCCACCGGCATAACTAAATCTACAAATTCACTTTTGGTAATATTAAGATGCATAGCTGCGGTGGAAGGAATAATTAAGCTCCTGGCTAAAACAGGAACTTGAGGTAATCCTTTTTCTAAGGTTATCCCTTCTTTTTTAAGATTCAAATTATACCACTGCTCTCCATTTATAGTAACGGGTTCGCGATAAAAACTACCCAGAGTAAATTCCAGTTCCATATTGGCAGGATTGCTGTTAACTAAGCGAATATCATCAGGATATTGGCTAACGACAATTTGTTCGGCTGATAGAGCTATAAAACTCAACAGCAATACTATAAAGAATAAGGTCTTTTTCATAGTTTCCTTCTTTTATTTACTGAATAAAGGTAAAAATAAGCAATCATTTTTAAAACTCTCTTTTCTGTATCAGCAGGCATCCCTAAAAAGAGGATGCCTGCCATAACCTCTATTTATTTCATTAGCATCATTTTTTGAGTAGCAGAATATTTACTGCTTTGCATCCTGTAAAAATAGATGCCGCTGGAAACACTTTTACCCTGTTCGTCTTTGCCATTCCAGATAACAGTGTAATTTCCCGCTTTCTTATTTTCATTCACCAGGTTGCGAATTAACTGACCCTTGATGTTATAAATCTGAATTTTAACAGGTCCGTTATTACTTAAAGAATAGCGGATAGTTGTTTCAGGATTGAAAGGATTAGGATAGTTCTTTTGCAGAGCCGTTACCAGAGGGATCTCAGTATTATCTTCATTAGCAACAGGGTTTAGATTCACAGGAATTAGAACAGTGGAATGCAGTGGATCGTTTGTTGTAATTTGCAGATTGGTATGAATTTCCGTTACAGTAGTTCCGGCAGCGTAAGTTAAAGTGAAGGTTGCTGTTTGCCCGGCTTCAATCTGATAGGCAAAGTTAGCGGGCAAAGCACTACCGTTCTGGCTTAGTTCGAATTCCCCGGGAGTAGTAATAAATCCCTGCATAGCAATGTTACCCAAATTGCGCAAAGCAAAATTGGCAGTTACAACAGCTTCAGGAAGAACATTGTTAAAGACAATTTCTGAGGTGGAAGTATAGAATAGAGCCGTTTCCAAAATTCCCATTCCGGGGAAACGAATATCATCCAGCCAGGCACAATCATTACCTGATGCTTGAGATATATCCTTGGAATAGGTCCATTTGTAGGTATGATTGCCGGCAGCTACAGGATAAATTACTTCCGACCAACCGATTTCACCGCTCCAGGAATCCGTTTCAGTATTATCTATATAGAATTTTAGAAAATCATAATTTGCTTCACTGCTAACTCTACGCCAGAAGGAAATGTTTCCCTCGGCAGCTGCATCCATAGATATTTGTAAAGTAGTAGTATTATTATTAGATGTAGTTCCGGATTTTACTGCATAATTACCAAAATGCACATTAGTGGAGCCATTCACAATAATCCAGGGATTGGTGCTGTTATTTATCCACGGTAGAGCCGTAAAAGTTCCGCTTTCAAAACTCTCACCTACAATTCCTACAGGGATCATAATATTATGATTCAACAGCTGAATTCCAGCATCCATAGCAAAACCGATAGGTATAACTATATCTTCCGGGCAATCCTGATTGATAGCCAAATGCAGGACAATTGGTATTCCATTTCCTGCGGTAAGTGGAGGGATGATAAAACTATAATAATCCAAAGTGGCATAAGGGCTATTGAGAATAACCGTTAAAGTGCCTCCATCCACATTCATATGCCCGGTATTGGAAATAGATAGAGAAACAGTAACCGTTTCACCCGGTTCATAAACTCCATCGCTATCGCTATCAAACAAAGTGTGATTTCCGAAAACGACATTGGGAGCATTGATTGTTAAATTGCGTTGAGTTTCCCAACTATCTTCACCATTGCTAACAGTAATCACAAAATTGGCAAGATGCTGATCCGGAACATTGGGCAAAATACTGATATTAAATGCATTTGCTTGATTGATACTGCTTCCGGAAGTAATTTCGGGAAGGGAAACAACAGCATTATTTAAAGTGATATAGGGGCTGTCACAGGTTAAAGTGGCAGTTAAATTAGCGGCGGTTTCAATGCCTACATTATTGAAAAGCAAAGAGATATTTATGTTATCACCGGCTTCAGCGATATTATTATTTCCATCGTTTAATTCCAAAGTGCCGGCAGTAACATAGGGTCCCTCATTGGGGATAACTTCAATATTGGCAATTAAGGGCTTACGCAAAGAACGGGTTATTACAAGTTTTGCTATTCCGGGTTCAGTAAAAGGAGTATAATTCAAAGTTAAATTACCGCTGGCATCAGCTAAACCAACTCCATGCAATTCATTATTCATTGAAAGAGCTACATAGCTGTAAGGATCGGTTTGAATATCCATACTGCTAAAACCTAAAAACATTTGTGCGGGAGGAGTGTAAGCATTTTGAGCCGGAATTCCCAGATAGGGAACTAAAGAAGGATCACCCATAATGGAATAAATTTCCCAGTAATAATTGATCCGGGAGCTATTGGCTTGAACAACTGCCATATTTCCCATAAAAACCATACTGCCTGCATTTCCAGCCCAATCGGCAAAGGGTTCATTATGGTCATGAAAGAGAGCATCGTAAGCGCCTGTATGACCTGCTACAAAAGGAGAACCAGTTCCTACTATCGGGGGTTTATAACCAACTCCCCAATAATAATCCTCATCCCAATAAGTGCTGTTGGTTCCGCCAATATAAATGACAGCACCTTTATTTGTAGCCCGTAGCCAAGCTTCCGCGAAGCATATTGAATCGTCAAATTTACTGGTTAAGCAGCAATTTCCCACTACAAAACTATATTTATTGGTATTTTGCAAAGAGTTTACATTGCTAATCGTGATATTGGGGTCATACCAGTAAGTTACATCTCCATGAGCGGTATAATTAGCATAGCCAACGCCATTGGACAGGTTTTGAACGATAGCCGATTCGGAACTTCCGGATGAAGGATAAAGATAGGTGTGGCTTGTAATATTATGAGCAGTATTAAAATAATTATTTGTTCCATAATTTATCTGTCCATTTGCATGGGTGGTACTGTAATAGCTATCCACACCCGCAATCATAACTACTTCACTTAAATAAGCATCGCTGGGCATAGTGTATTGTTCATGCATCAGGGTTTTATTAACCTGATTGGTAACTTCAGCTACAGAAGTAGCGGAAAATCTGCCGAAATACAGTTCCGGCATATAATCAGTTCCCTGTAAACGCACATAATTAAGATCGGTAGGATGAGAACCTGTGCTTCCACTATTGGAAGGAACCTGGGCAACATCACCTACAATTAGAAGATAGGAAGGAGCAGGATTTTCCGTTGTAGCGGCATTCCATAAATTCTGCATATAGGTTTTTATGTTGCTGGCAGTATTTCCTGTTACAGATGTAGGAGCTACAATCACATTATAGCCCTCTTGTTTTTTCCAGTCAATAAAAGGTTGCATCGGAGCTATAAAATTATCCGGTAAAATAATTACATAGCCAATAGGATAACGCAGTAAAGATGAACGCGGTTCATCGTAATTAATAATTGTTTGGGTAAATACACTTGTAAAAGCAGAAGAATATGTTTTTGCCTGTAATTCTCTCGTAGCTGAATAATCCGCACCGCTGAAAGTAACTTTCACTTCCGCATTGTAAATAACCTCTATCTGTTGGAGAGCGGGATTGTATTTTACAGGTACAAAATCAACCGCAAAAATTCTGGTACCTCTCATCATTCCGATTTCTGTCACCTTTATAGAAGGATAATCGGTCCAGGTATTATTATTATAGAAATCCCTGTTCACTTCAAAAGGTAATTGAGTAATATCCGCCGATTTGGAAACGGATTCCTGACGCGGCATCAAAGGATAAACAATCCCCTGATTTGTTAAATTGATAATTTTGGAACTGCTGCTGATAAAACCGGCAGAAACAGTTGCCCCTAAAGGAACATTTATCAGTTGTCGCATTAAAGGCAGAGCAGGTAAACCGGTAATATTTGTAGTCGTAAAATTTACCGCATTGAGTTCCGTAAATATGCCTTCTTTGGTGTTGATTTCTTTAAATTGAAATTCATCCACAGCATACCGAATAGAAAGCCCGGTGTCACTTTTTTCCAGCAATTGAACTTTTGCCGGGTTGTCCTGTAATTTGATGGTTCCACTTGCAGCCATTAATAATGCTGAAGTAAATACCAGTAAGAGTATGAAAGAAATCTTCTTCATTACTTCTCCCTCTATTTTATTCTCATTGTTCTTTCTTTTTACTTTCTCAATTATAATATATGCAAATTTGAAGCCGAAAGAAGGAAAAAAATTAAGCTGCTACATCTTGACCAGGCATTTATTTTTTTGTTGTTGAATGAAAGTTGTTCTTGCAGTTCAGCTTACAACCAAGCTATTGCGTTTTTGTTACCGGGCTTTAACCTGCAATGCATTTTCTTTATTACTGAAGATATAATGATAGGGTAACCCGCATAACATTCCCGTATCACGATACGGGAACGATACCGGAACGATATGGGAAGGATATGAGGAGTGGTAAAGACCTCCGCTTTTTTTTCTCTCACAGATTACACGGATAACACAGATTTTTGAAACAAGGATTTTAGGATTGAAGGATTAAGAGGATTTAATAGGTCTGGGATGAACAGGATTGAAGTGATTTTAAGAGATTTAATAGGTCTTGGATAACTTATGTAGCCAGCGAACGCAGTTCTTTGTACCGGCGGACGCCGTTCCGCCGTTTTTATTCGGCGCTACAGCGAGCGCCGGTACAAAAAAGCCCCTCGTAAAAGGTAAGCTCTGAGTTATTTTTCTTGTTACTTTCCCGGTTTCCAAAAGCCCTTCGCCCTCCGCTCTCAGCCCTAAGCTTTCTGCTTTCTTTGAATAGGGCAGGAAGCAAATTCCTTTACAAAAAAACCTTCTTTTATTTTTGGTTTTATATTGCAGAACATTCAAGGAGATATAAATGCCCAAACTGATTACTAAAATTGACCCGATAATAGCCAAAAAAAATGCAAGGCGCTGCAAGGATAGAGGAATAATTCTTCCTACGCTCCGTCAGCAAATGTTTCCGGATACAATTCCGGAAGAGATAAAGGAAAAGCTAAAGCCAATCGGGCTTTGGGATATCAATCCCCTTAATTTATTTCGCATCACCTGGAAAAATGATGTAAAAACCGGGCTTTTCGGCAAACCCAATTACCTGGAAATACCTTCCGAGCTTTCTGGAGTAAAAGCCAGAATTATTGGTTTAGTCGGTAAATATTTTCCTACAGGAGCTCATAAAGTTGGAGCAGCTTATGGCTGTCTGATTCCGCGTTTGGTTTCCGGCACCTTTGATCCTGAAATTCATAAAGCCGTGTGGCCCTCAACGGGAAATTATTGTAGAGGTGGTGCTTTTGACTGTGCCCTTTTAGCATGTCCGGCAGTGGCTATTTTACCTGAAGAAATGAGCAAAGAACGATTTGACTGGTTGCGGGATATTGGAGCCGAAGTTTTTGCTACTCCAGGTTGTGAATCCAATGTGAAAGAAATATACGATAAATGTGCAGAACTGCGTTCCGATCCAAGTTATGTGATTTTGAACCAGTTTGATGAATTTGGCAATTCTTTCTGGCATTATCATCTTACCGGTAATGCTATTTATGAGGTGTTTGAACAAGTGAAAAAACCCGGCAATTGTTTAAGCGGGTATGTTAGTGCCACAGGAAGTGCAGGAACCATAGCTGCCGGGGACTTTTTGAAAAAACACTATCCGCTGCTGAAAATAAATGCTTCTGAAGCTTGGGAATGTCCTACTTTGTTAATGAACGGTTTTGGTGGTCATCGGATTGAGGGTATTGGCGATAAACATATTCCCTGGGTTCATAATGTGCGTAATACAGATATTGTAAGCGCAATCAGAGATGAAGATTGTATGAGGTTATTGCGCTTATTCAATGAAGCTGAGGGGATTAACTATTTAAAGAAAGAGGGAATTGTTCCCCAAGTAGCAGATAAGCTATCGCTTTTGGGTATTTCCTCTATCTGTAATCTACTGGCTGCCATTAAGATGGCAAAATATTTTGAATACACTGAAGACGATGTTATCATTACTATTTTTACGGACAGCGCTGAAATGTATCAATCCCGTTTACAGGAACAAAAAGCATTAAAAGGCAATTACACAGAAATGCAGGCAGCTATAGATAGAGAATCAGTTCTTAATGCACAAAGTTACGATAATTTACTGGAATTAAGCTATCGGGATAAAAAAAGAATTCATAATTTGAAATACTATACTTGGGTAGAACAGCAAGGCAAAACATATCAGGAAATTATGCAACAATGGGAACCTGAATATTGGCGAGAGACCTTTGAAACCAATTTGGATGAATTGGATAAGGCAATTGAGGAATTTAACAGCTTAGCATAAAGAGCTTAGAGAAAATAAGTTAGCTGATGAAGGTTACGGCTATAATTCTGGCTTCCGGGAAGGGAAAGCGTTGCGGTTTACCTAAAGCGGAAATGCAAATTCAAGGTAAAAGCTTTTTAGTCCATTTGCAGGAAATTCTCTTAGAGGCAGGAATGGCAGATGTTTTTATTGCTCAATATCAAGATACATCCGATATGCTATCTACTTTGATAAGGGCAGTTAACGAGCTGAAAAAAAGTCAGGAGAATAGCGGCTACCTTGTGTTTCCAGTAGATTTTCCCTTTGTAAAACCTCAAACGGTAGTTGCTCTTATGCAAGAACATCGGCAAAACCCCAATGCTGTTATTCGTCCGATTTATAAAAATAAAAGAGGACACCCGATTTTGATTCCTGCCTGCATAAATTTGGATAATGACGATAACCAACAGGGACTGAAATATATTATCCGGAATTCTGGATTGCCGCTTTATGATGTTCCGGTTGAAGATGACGGTATCTTAAAAAATGTTAATACCCGAGAGGATTTAAGCTTATGGATGCCCAAGAATTGATTTTTGACAGGCACAGTGTGCGGGATTTTTTGCCCGAACCCATTGCAATGGAGATTTTAAGTGATATACTGCAGGCGGGGAGATTAGCGCCTTCTACTCAAAATCGTCAGCCCTGGCGATATATAGTATTTACGGAAAATGCCAAAATTCGGAAATTGGCTGTAAACTGCGGATTGATTGGACTTTCCAATTTCTTTATTCGTCAGGCACCGTGTTTAATTATTGCCTGTGCTGATCTTAAAGATAATATTAACATCAACGGACAGGATTATTATCTGGTAGATACTGCTATTTCCTTCCATCAGTTATTGTTATATGCACGCAGCTATGGTATTGAGAGTTGCTGGCTGGCTGCTTTTTCTGAAAAAAAACTAAGGAACTATCTGCAACTTCCTACGCAATGGAAAATTGTAGCTATGGCTCCCTTGGGTTATCCCAAAGAAAAAAAGGGGTTCTATTCTAAAACGATTAGTGGACTTGCTAAAAGTAGCCAGAGAAAACCCCTGGAAGAAATAGTTCGTTTTATGTGAATATTTTTCCGGTTAGCGAAGACCGATTCGGCAAATTGAATAAATGAACTGTGTTGCCTATAGTAAAGAGGAAATCACTACCCTTTTATTCCCTCCTCATTTTTTAGGGCAAAACAAAAACTTGACAAAATCGGGAATTATTAACTTCAAGATTATAAACGGTTTTTAGCATAATTGAAATAAGGGTAATTTGCCTAAGTACATATAGTTATATAAGTTGATTAGTGCTTTTGCAGGAGTCACTAAAAAGGATATTTTTTACTTGCGCAGGAAAAACAAGATGGTTTTAAAAGGATATCTTATATGTGACGGAACAGGACAGGATGTGTCTGTTACGAGATTGGCTTTGCTAAAGCTTGTAATTACGGCTTAGGGAGGTTATCCTGTAAGAGAATGAAATTGGCAGAGAAATGAGAAAAGCAATAAAATTATAAATATAAAGGACAAAAAACTATGCAAATTAGCAAACTTGACCAAATGTTCGATGTTTTAGCTACTATGCCCAAAAAGCGTTTAGTAGCTGCCTGGGGTGTTGATTCACATACCATCAGGGCAGCTTACACAGCAGTAGAGATGGGTCTTATTGATGCTACCATAGTGGGAGATGAAAAAAAGATACTTTCCGTTTGTGAAGAACATCATCTGGATTGTTCAAAATTGCACATTGTTCATTGTGCTAACGATGTTAAGTCCGCTGCCTTAGCTGTTGAAATGATAAATAAGGGAGAAGGCGATTTTTTGATGAAAGGGCTTCTTTCCACCGACCGCTATATGAAGGCAATTTTAAATAAGGAATGCGGATTGATGGATGCCGGGGCGATTTTATCTCATGTAACGGTTACCGAATCTAAGCACTACCATAAGTTATTAATTGTTGGTGATGTAGCTATTATACCCCTGCCGGATTTAAATCAGAAAATTGCCATCACCAATTACTTGATTAAGACCGCTCACATTTTAGGAATTGAAACCCCTAAAGTGGGTCTGCTTTCAGCCAGTGAACAGACCTTGCCCAAAATTACTTCTTCTGCTGAAGCTGCAATTATTGCAAAAATGGCACAGCGAGGTCAGATTAAAGGTGCTTTAATTGAAGGTCCTTTGGGGTTGGATATGATTCTGGATAGAGAAAGTGCTCTTATTAAAGGTGTAGATAGTCCCGTTTGCGGAGATGCGGATTGCATTCTTTTTCCTAATATTGAATCCGGTAACACCTTTTATAAAACTATCATCAAATTGGCAAAAAGCGAATTGGGAGCTATAGTTATGGGAGCGCGGGTTCCCTGTGTTTTAACTTCCCGGGGTGATAGTGAACGCAGTAAATTATACTCTATAGCTTTAGCGGCTATGCTGGCATAAAATGATTACCAAACTTAAAGAACTTGCTGAAAAAGCTAAGAACAGCGGTAAAAAAACCCGCATTGCCGTTGCCGTTGCTGAAGATAATAACACTATAAATGCTATTTTGAACGCTGTTCAAGAAGGTTTCATTGTTCCATATCTTATTGGAAATGCAATAAAAATAAGGGAACTAATTCCTTCGGATATAGCTCTTAACCGATTAGAAATAATAAATATAACCGAGCCGGCTAAAGCTGTTAAAGAAGCAGTTAGAATGGTGCGTAACAATGAAGCTGATGTTTTAATGAAAGGACTGGTAGGAACTGATACTTTCCTGAAAGCAGTTCTGGATAAAGAACAGGGGCTTTTACCCCCCAAAGCAGTGATGAGTTATACCTGCGCTTTGGAGATTCCCAAATACCGTAAACTGCTTTTTGTTAGTGATACGGCTGTGCTTATAAACCCCGATTTGGATCAGAAAATAGCGATGATTAATTACAGTGTTGCTATGGCAAGGCGTTTTGGTATTGAGAAACCGAAAGTGGCTTTAATATCCGCTACCGAAAAAGTGATGCCTTCTATGCAAGAGACCCTGGATTATGCTCTTTTATGCAAAATGGCAGAGAGGGGTCAAATAAAGAATTGCCTTGTGGACGGTCCGATGGATATTTTTCTTGCCTGCGATCCCGAGTCCCTGGCTATCAAAGGAATTCAAAGTCCTTTAGCAGGTGATGCTGATATCCTTATTTTCCCCAATCTGGAAAGCGCTAACAGTTTTTATAAAGGGCTAATGCTTTTTGGAGAGGGAGAATTAGCAGGGCTAATTTGTGGAACGACTAAACCAGTTATAGTTATGAGCCGTAGTGAAAGTGAAAAATCCAAATATTACTGCATTGCCCTATCTTGTTTAATGGCGGAGGAAAAATGAAAATAGCTATTGCAGCAGACCATGCCGGCTATGAAATGAAAGAAGCAATAAAAAGTGCCTTTCCCGAATTAGAATTTGCGGATTTTGGCACAAACAGTAATGAAAGTATGGATTATCCCGATACGGGTTTTCCTGCAGCCAGAGCTGTTGCAGAAGGAAAATGTGATAAGGGTATCCTAATTTGCGGCAGCGGTATAGGAATGAGCATAACTGCCAATAAGGTTTCAGGTATTAGAGCTGCTTTATGCGGAAATACAGATATAGCTCGACTTTCAAGAAAGCATAATGATGCTAATATTTTGGTTTTGGCAGGCAGATTTACAGCCATTCCTTATGCCATAGAAATTACCAAAACCTGGCTAAATACTCCTTTTGAAGGCGGAAGACATATAAATAGAATTAATAAAATACATCAAGGAGAAAGGTAATGAACCACATTCAAAAAACCGATCCCGAAATTTACGCTGCCATTATGAATGAACTGAAAAGAGAGCGTGAAAATCTGGAACTGATTGCCAGCGAGAATTTTACTTCCCTGGCGGTTTTGGAAACCCAGGGATGTGTGATGACCAATAAATATGCTGAAGGTTATCCCTACCGTTGGAGCAAAAAAACCGGTGCTATTAATTACAACCTTTATGGAAGATATTATGGCGGCTGTGAATTTATCAACGATGCCGAACGCTTAGCCATTGAGCGGGCAAAACAAATTTTTGGAGCTGACCATGCTAATGTTCAACCCCATAGCGGTTCGCAGGCAAATATGGCTGCCTATTTTACCCTTGTTAAACCAGGGGACACAGTTATGGCTTTGGAACTTTCTCATGGGGGACATTTAACCCATGGTCATCCTCTTTCTTTCAGCGGTCAGCTATATAATATTGTTCCTTACGCTGTTAATAAAGAAACCGAACAATTGGATTATGATGAACTGGAAGCATTGGCTTTGGAACATAAACCACAAATGATTTTAGCTGGTGCTTCTGCCTATCCCCGGAAACTGGATTTTGCCAGATTTCGTGAAATTGCTGATAAAGTTGGAGCTAAGCTTATGGTGGATATGGCTCATATTGCAGGACTTGTAGCCGTCGGTTTACATCAAAGCCCGGTTCCTTATGCTGATATTGTTACTTCCACAACTCATAAGACATTGCGGGGACCGCGTGCCGGGCTTATTTTATGTAAAGAAGAATATGCCAAGGAAGTGGATAGCAAAGTTTTCCCTGGTGTGCAAGGCGGTCCTTTAATGCATATTATTGCTGCCAAAGCAGTTGCTTTTCAAGAAGCGCTACAACCGGAATTTAAAATCTATCAGCAAAAGGTTGTAGAAAATGCTGAGGCATTAGCCAACGCTTTAATTAAAAACGGTTTTAAACTTGTTTCCGGAGGAACGGATACTCATTTGATGTTAATTGATTTGGGACCTGAAATTAATGGCAGTCCCAGTGGCAAGAAAATGGAAGAAGCACTTGATAAAGCAGGAATTACTGCAAATAAAAATACCGTTCCTTTTGATACCAGAAGTCCTTTTGTCGCCTCTGGAATTCGTTTAGGAACTCCTGCTGTAACAACTCGTGGAATGGGAAAAGCGGAAATGGAACAGATTGCCGATTTTATTAAACGAGTTTACGAGCATATTGATAACGAAGAATACTTGCAAGAAATGAAGACAGAAGTTCATTCCTTAACGGATAAATTTCCCCTTTATCCTGAACTGTAATCGGAGGACGCTATCCTCCGATTACACGATAGCTAAGGACTTTCTACGCTATGTTTCAATTAGATTTCGCGGATAGTGCAGATTTTATGGAATACAGGATTGTAAAAATTGACTCCGGAGAAATTTATGCAAGCAACAAAAAAAAACGTTTTAACGGATTTCCCTTCACCCGTTCACTTGTTAACCTGTTAACCTGTTCACCCGTTAACCCGTTAACCCGTTAACCCGTTAACCCGTTAACCCGTTAACCCGTTAACCCGTT
>DAONFA010000007.1:39588-66314 GCA_035403355.1 Candidatus Cloacimonas sp.
ACCCGTTAACCCGTTAACCCGTTAACCCGTTAACCCGTTAACCCGTTAACCCGTTCACCTGTTAACCTGTTAACCCGTTCACCCGTTAGCCCGTTAACCTGTTCACCCGTTAACCCGTTAACCCGTTCACCTGTTAACCTGTTAACCTGTTAACCCGTTCACCCGTATGCAAATAGCGACTATAGATTGCGGTTCCAATTCCCTCAAATGTCTGATTGCCGAAAAGAGGGGAGAGGGATTTATTTGTCTGAAAGACCTAAGATTTCAGACCCGTCTTGCGTCTGCCCTAAACAAACAAGATTTTCTCTCCTTAGCAGCTCAGGATAGGACAATCGCTATTTTAAAAAATTTGCAGGAGAATGTATTTTCTGCTTACAAAATTGAAGAAATTCGCGCTGTCGGCACAGAAGCAATCCGCAGAGCCATTAATAAACAAGAATTTGTAAACCGTATTGTTCAAGAAACAGGAATTAAATTAACTATTATTGATGAAGCACAGGAAGCATTTTTGGAATGGAAAGGAGTGCTGAGCGGGGTTAAAAAACCCTTACAACCAATAACTATTTTTGACAGCGGAGGAGCCAGCACAGAAATTATCAACGGGGACAAGGGACTTATCCATAAAGCAACCTGTTTTCCTGTGGGAGCTGTGAATTTTACAAAAAGATATGTTCACAGCGATCCCATTTCCCAAGCTGACTTTGAGGAATTGGTTAAGAATGTTTACCTAAATTTACCCCGATCCTTTAAAATACAGGATACTTTTATCGGTGCCGGGGGAGGGGTCTATGTCTGTGCCTGCGTTGCTTCCGAGGGTAGAATTTCTTCTCCAGAAGAGGCAGATGGCTATGAAATAACCTTAAACGAACTGGAAAGACAAATTTACCTTTATATAACGACAAACCTTGAACAGCGTAAACAAATTCCCGGAATGGAAGGTGAGCGAGCCGATATTATGCTGGCTGCTGACTTGATTTATTGGACTTTACTGAAAGCCAGTGGCAAAGATAATTTTATTGTCTCTACTCGCGGAATTAGACAGGGCTTAGTTATAATATGAAGCACGCAGAATTTGCAACTTCATAAATATCAAATCGCTATGCTATTCCGTTAGTTATTTCTTATCCGGTTTCTTATTCACAATAAGCTTGTATATTTCAAACCAGGCAACACTTAAGTTGCCTAAAATTAGACAGGTTAGCGTTTCCATTACACTCATTGCTTCCAGATGAAATATGTTTGTGATTGAAGGCACTTGAGTCATCAACAAAACGATGGCAAAAACGCCTAAAAACAAAAAAGTCATACCTTTATTGGGGGTTCGGATAATTTGCACAAGGTTCTTTTGCCAGCTGCGATTGGTAGTGATCAGCATCAGATTGGAAAAAACCAGAGTTGTAAAAATATGGGCTCTTAAATGATTATCCCCCATTCCGTTATTGATTCCCCAAAAATACATAATAACCAATAATAACAATACTCCCAAACCTTGCAGGGCACCAATTACTAACCTTTTTGTGCCAAACAAACTTTCTTCTGCTGAGCGCGGAGGTCGTTCCATAATATTTTCCTCTTCCTTCTCCATTTCAAAGACAATGGAGCAGGCAGGATCAATAATCAACTCCAGAAAAGCGATATGAACAGGAAAATAGATAATCGGGTAATCCGCAAACGCTGCTGGAATCATTGCCATCCCGGCAATAGGAATATGTAAAGAAAATACATAAGTGAAGGATTTGCGCAAGTTATCATAAATTCGTCTTCCCATTTTGACAGCGCTTACTATGGACGAAAAATCGTCATCCGTTAAAACAATAGCTGATGCTTCACGCGCTACATCCGTTCCTCTTAAACCCATAGAAATACCTATGTTAGCAGCTTTTAAAGCCGGGGCATCATTAACTCCATCTCCCGTCATAGCTACAATTTCTCCATTGGTTTTAAGTGCCTGCACAATTCTTAATTTCTGATGCGGAACTACCCGGGCAAAAATTGATACCTGTTTACATCTTTCTGCTAATTCTTTATCGGAAATTTGGTCTAACTCACTACCCGATATAACATTATCAACATTTTTAAGCCCTATCTGTTTACCAATTGCTTTTGCTGTTCCAATATAATCACCGGTAATCATTATGATCCTGATTCCAGCTTTATAACATATTTTAACAGCTTCCGGAACTGTTTCTCTAATCGGATCAGCTAATCCAATTAACCCTGAATAGTGAAAAGATAAGTCAGTCAGCTTTTCAGGTAAAGCATCTTTAGTAAATTCGCAAGAGGCAATTGCTAAAACTCTAAGCCCTTCTTCTGCCAAATCTGAAACCTGATTCATTATGGCATTGGTTTCTTCCGCATTGATTTTGCAGAGTGTTAAAACTGCTTCCGGAGAACCTTTTAACGCAATTGTGTTATTTGGATTACCGGGAATTTTCCATACCTTTGCCATAGCTCGGAGCTCATCAGTTAAAGGATATTCTTTTATTTCCTGATATTTTTGCAGCTCCGTATAAGAAGAAGCATCAGAATCTATTAAGGCAATATGAATTGCTTTCTCCATTGGATCAAAGGGTTCTTTCATACTGCCTAATACGCTGTAAATTAGTGTCTTACGAATTGGCTCAGACAAAGTTGCGACACTATTTAAAGCTATGTTCTCGTTGTTATTGACTATTCTTTGCAGGGTCATTTTATTGTAAGTAATTGTTCCTGTCTTATCGGTGCATAAAACTGTAGCAGAACCCAAACTTTCAATTGCCTGTAATCTTCTAACCAGCACATTTTTTCTGGACATCCTCCATGCACCCAAAGCCATAAAAACGGTTAGAACTACTGGAAATTCTTCAGGTAATACAGACATTGCCAAAGTGATACCTGTAAGCATTGCATTTATCAGATGTTTTCTGGTGATATAAAAAACGATTACGACAAAGGCACAAATAAGCAAGGCAAAGATAGCAAAGTATTTAACTAATCTTCCTGTCTCCTTGCTAAGCCGGGTTTCCTCTTCAGTTATATTTTTCAGGGATTTACCTATTTTACCTAATTCAGTTCTTTCACCGGTGGCAAAAACTTGAGCTATGCCTCTGCCGCTGACAACTAATGTTCCGGAATATACAAAAGGTAAATCGTCTCCTCCGGGAGTGGAGGGTCTTTCCTGGTGATTCCAAACCCGTTTTCCAACCGGAACAGATTCCCCTGTTAAAAGCGATTCATCAACGCTAAGTAAATTATTTTCCAGGATATAAGCATCAGCAGGAATTCTATCACCTTCAGCTAACACAATTAAATCATCAGTAACTACTTCTCTCCCGGGAATTCTGATCTGTTCTCCATTCCGAATAACTAAAGCTCGTGGGCTGGATAAATTCTTCAATGCCTCCAAAGCTTTTTCCGTTTTGCGTTCCTGAAAAAGTTCAATTGACATAACAATTACGACGGACGCGGTTAAAACAATTGCCTCTTGCAAATCCCCTAAAAAGAAATAAATAACAGCACAGGAAACCAATAGAATAAACATTGGCTCGCTTATTACATCCAAAATCAATTTACCTAAATTACGAGCTTTTGAACCTGGCAGTTCATTATACCCTTCCTGTCTTAATTTATCTTCCACTTCTTGGGTGGTCAAGCCCTGTTTCAAGTTACTGTATTCCTTCATCTTATCTCCTCTAACAAAATAAAATCTTGTTATCAGTAATTATGTTTTTAGTCAAGGAAAACCGTTTCGTGGATAGGGAAGATAAAAGGAAGCGGGAAATTTTTTTTAGCACTCTCACTTTTAAGGCATTCCCACAAAAAAACGATGTGGATAACTCATATTTTTGGACAGAAAACTATTATAATAATTTGAAATAAGAAGCTTAACAAAAATGGCGGTCTCACAATTATGGGATCAATTAAACATTTGGAGACCACAATGATAGCAATACAGAATTAAACCACCGAATTCGTGCAAGAAAAATTGTCAAGTTTCTATAATAAAATGAGTTAGTATTTACACCAACATTTTGAACTCAACTCAGACACCGCTTTTCGCCCTATATAGAGAGCATAAATCAAGTGTTAATCTAACCTTAATCAAGCGTTAATAGTAAACGCTTGATTAAGGTATGATAAACGCTAAATTAATAGCTTTAGGAAAGGAGGATCAGAGACAGCAATAGTATATTTTGTTTTATCTTACAATTGCCAGTCAGTCCCCCCAAAAAATGCTGTGGATAAGTTATAGCACACTGTTGTATAGTTAGATATGTTATGAAAAATATTAATGCTCTCATGACTTTAGCATTGTTTTTCAGCTATATAGCTAAAGAGTATCTTGCCAAATTCGCCGATGGATCCCCTAAAATAATAAACTACAAAAAAGAAGATTTATCTATACCTAAAGAATTCATATACTATAGAATAGCTGAAGTCATTTCAGTATGCATTAACTTTATTATCCAGTATAAACGAAAACTAAGCTTAGCAGAACGTATCGACCGGCATCAAATGAAAATAAGGTTCCGGTAAAAAAATATGGGAATGCCAACCAAGCGATATTTCTATTGACAGGAATCATTATGCCTTAATTTTATAACTGAAAATAAAAAACGAATGGATGAGGAGAAAGCGATAAATGATAAAGATTGATATGATTACCAGGAATAGGAAGCAATTCCTTGACCTCTTGTTATTGGCTGACGAGCAAGAGGATATGATTGATAGATATCTGGAAAAGGGCGATATGTTTGCCCTGTATGATGATGATTTGAAGAGCATTTGCATTGTAGTGCCGATAGACAGCGATACCTGTGAATTGAAGAACATAGCGACATACGAAAAGTACCAGGGCAGAGGTTACGGCAGAACCCTGGTAAGCTATATTTGCGATTATTACAAGAAAGAATTCAAAACGATGCTGGTGGGGACTGGGGAAACTCCGGCAAGCTTGTCCTTTTATGAAGGCTGCGGATTCCAAAGATCGCATCGCCTGAAGAATTTTATGATAGACAATTATGACCATCCCATATTTGTAGGCGATATCCAACTTATTGATATGATATATCTTAAAAAGGATCTTGGTAGTGGCGATTGATGAATCCCCGTCAATATATAGGCGGAACGGCGTCCACCTGTACGGTTTTTCTGTCCACAGATTAACACGAAGTATCAATTGATTTTTCATAGATTTCACGCAGATAAGCAACGCAGATCAGGTAGATGACTTGGGGTGAGGGGGATTTATAGAACCCTCACCGCTGCGGAACATTCAACAGCGAAGGCGAAACTTGAGCATTCAACAATTTGAATGTGGATAGGGAAGAAAAGAGGAAGCGAGAAATATTTTTTTTAGCACTCTCACTTTTAGATTGACAATTTTCCAAAGTTGATTAAATTGTCTTTAGATTAGCAGTTCATAAATGGGACTGCTAAGAAAAAAATAACGGTGGAGACAATGAAAAAGAATCAGCTGCGACTTAACGAAACCCTTAAAGCACTGGTAGATGAATACATAGTCAGTTGCGAACCGGTGTCTTCCAGGATACTGAATGAGAAATATCTGCGTAATGTATCCTCAGCTACATTGCGTTTGGATTTGTTGAAACTGGAACAGATGAATTTGATTTCCCAGCCGCATACTTCGGCAGGAAGAATTCCTACTATTAAGGGCTACAGAGAGTATTTACGGTTAATTGAACCGGAAATAGAAAAGGTCAGCTATGAAGGAATGGATTTATTGCGGAGTTTACTGGTTCGTAACTATAAAGATACACCCAGAGCTTTACATTATATAATGGAGAATTTGGCAAAGGAAACGGATCAGCTTTCTTTTGTTGCTGAGCCGGAGGTCTCCAGCGGTTATTTAGCCAAATTGGATGTTTTTTCAATAGGTGAAGATAAGCTGATATTTGTTATGAGTTTGGATTCCGGTTTGGATAAAACGGTGATTTTGAAATGCGATAATGATATTACAGAAGCACAGCTGAAAAAACTGGTTCGCTATTTGAACGATGAACTGGTGGGTTTGCAGATTTATGACATTGCGAATAGAGTTTTACTGGAGATGCAGAAAAATGCTGATAACAGTATAGTTAGCTGGTTTTTAAGGGAATTGCATAAGGCATTTATAGAGATTAGCGATTTCTTTATTCACTATGATGGCAGCATAAGCTTTCTGGAGCAGAAAGAATTTGATTCTAAAAAGAATATTCTGAAGTTTATGGGCTTATTACAAAGCCAGGATTTTCTGCTTAACACGATGCGTAAATATCAAAGTGATAAAGAAACGAATGTGATTTTGGGTGAGGATTTTGCCATCAACAACTGGCTGGATTTTGCCCTTATCTATTCTAAATATGAGGTCTTTGGCATACCTGGATATTTGGGTGTTTTAGCACCTGTAAGAACAGAATATCGTAAGCTGATTCCCCTTATCAGGGATGTAGCAAGAACTATAACCAATACAACAAGGCGCGGAATGGTCGTGCCTCAGGAGATAAAGTGATGGATAAAAAAGCACAGAAAGAAGCGGAACTAAAAGAGAAAGAAACGGTTACTAAAGAAGTTACGCCAGAACAGCAACCGGATAGAACAGCAGAACTGGAAAATGAAGTAGCAGAATGGAAAGATAAATACCTGCGCTGTATGGCGGAATTTGAGAATTTTCGCAAGCGTTCCAATGCGGAAAAAGCTGATTGGATACGCCTGGCAACGCAGAAATTTGCTTTGGAAGTTTGCGATGTGCTGGATAATTTTGAACGCGCTATTCTGCAAGGGACGGAAGAAGAAAAATCTACTCCCTTCGGAAAAGGAGTGCTGATGATTGAACAGCAGCTTCGCAAAGTTCTGGAAAAAGAAGGTGTGGAAAAAATTGAGGCACTGGGGAAACCCTTCAATCCGGAGTTTCATGAAGCATTAGCTCATATTCCCAGTGACCAAAAAGAAAATACTGTTGCAGCCATCATCCAAAACGGATATAAGATGTATGATAAAGTTCTGCGTCCCGTTCGGGTGGCGGTTTCCAACGGAACAAAAATAAATAATGAATCCCAGGAGGAATAAATGGGAAAAATAATAGGAATTGATCTCGGAACAACAAACTCCTGTGTTGCCGTCGTAGAAGGTGGCAAACCAGTAGTTATTACCAATGCGGAAGGAAGTAGAACAACTCCTTCAGTAGTTGGATTTACTAAGGATGGTCAACGATTGGTAGGCCAGTTGGCAAAACGCCAGTCAATAACCAACCCTCAGAATACCGTCTATTCAATAAAACGCTTTATGGGTAGAGGGTATGACGAAGTTACCCAGGAAATTAAGCAAGTGCCTTTTAAGGTAATTCGCGGTTTAAAGAATCAGGCAGCAGTCCACATTGATATGGAAAACAAGGACTATACACCTCAGGAAATATCGGCAATGATTCTAACTAAGATGAAAGAAACGGCAGAAACATATTTGGGACAAAAAGTTACTGAAGCTGTAATAACCGTTCCCGCCTATTTTAATGATGACCAGCGTCAGGCAACAAAAGATGCCGGACGCATTGCCGGACTGGATGTGAAAAGAATTATCAATGAACCCACGGCTGCAGCTTTGGCTTATGGAATGGAAAATAAGAAGGAACAAAAAGTAGCTGTTTATGATTTGGGTGGCGGAACCTTTGATATCAGTATTCTGGATATTTCTGAAGGGGTTGTGGAAGTTCTTTCTACCAACGGCGATACTCATTTAGGCGGTGATGATTTTGACAAACGAGTTATTGATTGGATTCTGGAACAATTTAAAAAGCAGGAAGGAATGGATTTATCCCGCGATCCGATGGCAATGCAAAGATTGCGCGAAGCAGCCGAAAAAGCTAAAATAGAGCTATCTGGAACTCTTACCACTAATATTAACCTGCCGTTTATCACAGCCGACGCTACAGGACCGAAACATCTGAATCTGGATTTAAGCAGAGCAGAATTTAATCGCTTAACTGCTGACCTGGTAGAGCGTTCTTTAGGTCCCTGTAAAAGAGCTATGGAAGATGCTAAAATAAGTTCTTCAGAAATTCAGGAAGTTCTATTGGTAGGTGGCAGCACGCGTATTCCCGCAGTCCAGGAAGCAGTAGAAAAATTCTTCGGCAAAGTGCCAAATCGCAGTTTGAATCCGGATGAAGTTGTAGCTATTGGCGCTTCCATCCAAGGTGCAATCCTTTCGGGAGATGAAAAAGTAAGCGATGTGCTGCTGTTGGATGTAACTCCTCTATCTTTAGGAATTGAAACCCTGGGTGGAGTGATGACCAAACTGATTGAGCGCAATACAACTATACCAACCAAGAAGAGCCAGGTTTTTTCTACGGCAGCAGATAACCAAACTGCAGTGACGATTCATGTTTTACAAGGTGAGCGTCCCATGGCTGCAGATAATAAATCCTTAGGGCGTTTTGACCTGGTAGGAATTCCCTCTGCACCCAGAGGAATTCCTCAAATTGAAGTTACCTTTGATATTGATGCTAACGGTATCTTGCATGTATCAGCTAAAGATAAAGGCACAGGTAAAGAACAATCCATCAAAATTGATCGTGCCGGCAGTATCAGTAAAGAAGATATAGATAGAATGATTAAAGATGCGGAATTGCATTCGGAAGAAGATAAAGAACGCCAGGAATTCGTAGCTGCCAAAAATGAACTGGATACTTTAATTTTCAGCACGGAAAAGAGCTTGAGCGAATATGGAGATAAGCTTTCCAGCAGCGAAAAAAGCGAATTGGAAGAAGAAATAAAAAGTGCTAAAGAACGAATGGAAAAGGCATCAAACGCTGCAGAAATTAACGGCATAAAAGAAAATCTTGCCAAAAAAGCCCAACACTTAGGTGAGGTTATTTATGCCAATATGCAACAACAACAAGGTGCCGGTGGAGAAGGATATGACCCCAATGCAGGCGGTTTTAATTCCGAGAGCTATGAACAGAACTCTCAGGAAGAAAAACCCAAGCAGGAAGGTCCCATTGATGCCGACTTTGAAGTTGTGGATGATAAATAGTTAAAAAAACGGATTAGACGGATTTAGAGGATTAATGCGGTTACAAATATTTTTAACCGCGTTAATCCGTCTAATCCTTAAAACAGGTAGCAGGATAGAATATACGAGAGTTAATGATTAGTTTATAAGTTGTTCTGATAAATAAGTGAAAACTTTAAGAGGTTAATTAATGGCAAAACGAGATTATTACGAAATTCTGGGGGTGGATAAAAATGCCGATGATGCCACTATCAAAAAGGCATACCGGAAATTGGCAATGCAGTATCATCCTGATAAAAACCCCGATAATAAAGAAGCAGAAGAAAAGTTCAAAGAAGCAAGCGAAGCTTATGAAGTGCTTTCCGATAAGGAGAAAAGACAGATTTACGATCAATACGGTCATTCAGGATTAGAAAACCAGTTTGGTGGAGCCGGTTTCTCCTGGGAGGACTTTATGCATCGCAGTGATTTGGGTGATATCTTTGGAGACGGATTTGGCAGTATCTTTGACACTATTTTCGGAGGCGGTTTCGGAGGTAGAACTCAACGCAGCTCAAACCGATCAAACAGAGGTGAAGACCTGCAAATTGAACTATCTCTTTCACTTCAGGAAATTGCCAAAGGGGTAGAAAAAACCGTTAAGATCGGCATCAAAGAACCCTGTGAGAAATGTGGTGGAAGCGGAAGTGCGGAAGGAAAAACTGAGTCCTGCCCTCACTGTAAAGGAACAGGACAAATAAGGCAAATTCGTCAGTCACTTTTCGGACGAATGCAGACAGTGTCCGAATGCCCAAATTGCAATGGCGAAGGCAGAATCATAAAAAATAAATGCAGTAAATGTTATGGAGAGGGACGAGTAGGCATCGTTAAAGAAATCAAATTTAATATCCCTCCCGGTATTGGAGAAGGAGAATATATTCGCTTAAGAGGACAGGGTAATGTAGGAGCCCGCGGTGGAAGCAGAGGCGATATTCTTGTTCTTATCCATCAGAAACAGGATGACCTTTTTGAACGCGATGGGAATGACATTATTCTGGAATATCCTATTAGCGTTTCACAAGCTGTTTTAGGCGATGAAATTATTGTGCCAACTCTCACGGGTTCTGTAAAAATGAAGGTTCCACCCGGAACTCAAAGCGGTAGATTATTCCGTTTGAAGGGACAGGGAATTCAAAGTCATAGCAGTTATTCCAGAGGAGATCAAATAGTAAGAACGGTGGTAGTAATTCCTTCAAAACTCTCTCATGAAGAAGCCGAACTCTATAAGCGTTTAAGGGAATTTGATCTGAAAAGAGATCTGAAACCAGGTAAAAGTTTTCTTTCCAAAATGAAGGGGTATTTTAGTTAACAATGCCTTCAATTTATGTTCCTGATTTAAGCGAGGATAAAGATATCATAATTGTTAAAGGTGACGAATTTCATCATCTTATCAATGTAAAACGCATAAAAAGCAGAGAAACATTAATCTTAAACAGTGGTTCGGGTTTAATGGCAGAGGGGAAGCTGACTGAGGTTAATAAAGATAATGCTGTTATTGAAATTATTAAAAGAGAAAAAGTTCCTTTCCCGGAGAGACCTTTTGCTATTGCTTTTGCCCTTTTGAAAAAAAGGAATGATGAATTAGTGATTGAGAAATGTAGTGAATTGGGAGTTACTGCATTCTATCCTTTATTAACTGATTATAGTGTGCGAGCTCCTTCCCAAAATACTGTTTCCCGTTTTGAACGCATTGCCCTATCTGCCATAAAACAATGCGATAATCCCTGGTTACCGAGAATTAATGAGCCGCTTTCTTTAAAAGAGGCATTAAAAAAGATTCTTGCCGAGGACTGGATACCCGTTTTATGCTCTGAACAAAGACCAGCTCAAAGAATATCCATTTTACCGAATAATATTAAATCTTGTTTTATTGTAGGTCCTGAAGGTGGCTTCAGTGAAGAGGAATTCTCTTTTTTTGCGCAACAGGATATTCTCTCAATCTCTATTTGCAGTAATATAACCAGAGCAGAAACAGCAGCCATAGCTGTATCCGCTCAATTTCAAGTTTATTAACCAAAGAGATATTAAGAAAAACAGCAACGGGATGGAAAATAGGGAAGGGGAAGCTGATGGCTTGCTTAAAGGATAAGAGCAAGTGCCATTATTGTTCACTATAGCACCATATCGCTAATTGATTATTGTGCTATATTCTTTTTCTTTCCGGTGAATTCAATTTGCCTGAAAGTGAATTTGAATTATCTTCTTAATAAAAGGAGTGTTCAATGAATAACAAAAAGCTAAAGATACTCAATCCTATTATGTTCGGTGTTATTTTTATTGCTGTTGCAGCGATAATAACCTACAAGATTTCCGAATTGTTTAACTATGATGCTTACGGGTTTAAAGAAATTCACGAAATTTGCGGATTTCTCTTTGTTATTTTAGCTATCTTTCATATTGCTTATAACTGGCAATGGATTAAAAGTCAGATTTTCGGCATAAAACCAAAGAAAAAATAATATTGGTTGGTTAAACAGAGAATCTATTTTCTCTAATGTTTAAATCAGGAGTTATCACTTCTGAGATAACTTTTAGATTATTTACGAATTTGTATGGCAGTGCTTGTTACCATATTTTTACCTCTCACAGATTACACAGATAACACAGATTTCACTTGATAAGTTTTTCCGTTGCTACGAGTTATATTACAGCGTTAAAAATAGAATTGGGAAGAGGTAAGTTAAGGAAGAAGGATATTTTGTCGTTCCACTTGCAACCGGGCTGTTTAGATCCAGTGAACTTTTCAGTAGCGAAAAAGACGGGGAAGTGGTTGACGAGGACATCAACAATCCGGTTTTGGTTGACCAGGAGGTCAACCTTCCGAGTTTTTAGTTTACTGGGACATCAGCAATCCGGTTTTTGGTTGACGGGGAGGTCAACCTTCCGGGTTTTTGGTTGACCAGGAGGTCAACCTTCCGGGTTTTTAGTTGACGAGGACATCAGCAATCCGGTTTTTGGTTGACCAGGAGGTCAACCTTCCGGGTTTTTGGTTGACGGGGACATCAGCAAACCGGGGAATTACTATTTTACATAACTTAGTATCCGGCTGAGAAATTTATCTTCCTGATCAAAGTGATATTCAAGTTTCAATGCCAGCAAACGGTTTCTTAAAGGTTCAAATTTTGCCAGTTTCATAATATCCTTTTGAGTGCAGAGAATATAGTCCGGGTTCAGCTCCAGCAATCTATTCGGCAGGCAGAGGTCTTGAAAAGCATAATGGTCTGGAAAGGCATAGTGTTTCATAAAGGACAAACCCAAAGTGTGAACGCTCCGTTCAAAGGAAGCAGGATTGGCAATTGCAGAGGACAGGACTATCTTTTTATTGTTTAAGAAGGTAAGAGGAATAGTATCGTTATCTGAATTCTGGAAACAGGAAGGAGAGCCAAAACAATGAAATACAGGCAATCCTTTGCGGATAATTCTTTCCAGCCAGGGTAGTGGTGTTTGTTGTTCATTTTTATGATTAATAACAGCAATGCTTTGGGGGGGGATATTTGCAAGAGGTTCTCTTAAATAACCCGCAGGAATCACAAAGCCGTTGCCAAGTCCAAGAGAGGCATCAAAACTTACAATATCCAGGTCTCTATAAACATAATAATGTTGCAGAGCATCATCCAAAATAATTATCTCCAAATCAGGATATTCTTGCAGTAAAAGCTGAATTGCTTCTTTGCGTTTTCTGCCAACAACTACAGGAACTTCAGGCAGAGAGGAAGCAATTAAAAATGCCTCATCACCAGTTTGTTGAACATCAAACAGCAGACCTGAATCATTAGCAATAAGATGAGGGTTATTTTCCAAAGCGCCTTTATAGCCACGATGAGATACAGCTACCTTTTTTCCTGCTTCCAGCAATAGTTTTGCCAGTAAAATAGTCAGAGGTGTTTTTCCTGAACCGCCGCTAACTATATTTCCGATGCTGATTATTTTGCAAGGTGCTTGATAAGCTTTTTTTTGATAATAAGTTCTGCGTTGGTTTTGCCAGCAGCCATATATTACACTTGCCGGATAAAGGGTATATGATAGAGGAGAGCGTTTTAAAAGGTGATTTTGGATTAACTTGTTAGCATCCATTTATTTCAGGTGGGATTCAATTACATCCACCAGTTTTTCTGTTTCAAAGGGTTTATAAAGAACATCCTTCAAACCGTCAACTTTAGCCCGCACGAGCACATGATTGGGGTCATAACCAAAACCGGTCATCATAATCACAGGAATATTTTCGTTGTAGTCCTTAATTCTCCAAAACAATTCATAGCCATCCATATCGGGCATAGCAATATCCGTAACTACGAGGTCAACATTACCTTTCACGATTTCCTGGATTGCCAGCATTCCTTCATTGAAAGTGAGTATTTTCCAGTCCGGTCTCATAGCTTCCAGTTCAATTTTCAGGTTTTCAACCAGTTCTTCTTCGTCATCTACAATGCAGATAATCTTTTTTGTCTTCACAATTCTTTACCGGTGATAATTTTAAAGATTGTTAAATACTTTTGCCTGGTTTGTTCAATCACTTCCTCAGGTAAGGGAGGTGGAGGGGATTGTTTATCCCAACCGCTATTTTCCAGATAATTTCTAATAAACTGTTTATCGTAGCTTTTAGGATTTTTGCCGATTTCGTAGTCATTCAAAGACCAGAAGCGGGAAGAATCCGGAGTAAACAATTCATCAATCAGCAGAACTTCCGAACCGATTGTGCCAAATTCAAATTTTGTATCAGCCAGGATAACATCTTTTTTTAGCATTAAATCGTGGGCATAAGAATATAGTTCCAGAGCTTTGTCTTTAATATAAACAGCGAGGGATTCATCCATCCTACTCATAAATTCGCGGTAGCTGATATTTTCATCGTGACCACTTTCTACTTTTGTACTGGGAGTAAAAAGGGGATGAGGGAATTTCTGGCTTTCCTGCATTTCTTCCGCAATCAGCATTCCTCCAATTGTATTGCTTTTTTTATATTCATTCCAGGCAGAGCCGCTAAGATAACCACGCACGATACATTCAAAGGGGATTACGCGTGTTTTTTTCACCAGCATACTGCGACCATCCAGATATTTATTAAAGGGCTGTAACTCCACAGGATATTCAGAAATGTTAGCAGCGATAAAATGATTGGGAATAATATCTGATGTGGCTTGAAAGAAATAAACGGAAATAGCATTTAATATTTTTCCTTTATCGGGGATGGGATTAGGGAAAATCACATCAAATGCGGAAATGCGGTCTGTGCTAACTATTAACAAAGTTTCTCCCAAATCGTATATATCGCGCACTTTACCTTGACGACTTTGCTTTACAATCGCCAATTTGCTAATTTCATTGAACATTCAAACTCCTTACCTCTTCTGTAAAAAAAGAGTAAATAACTTTGCTTTCATCAACACTATCCAAATTAAGAGCAAGGGTCTCATTTATGCGAAATTCAGTAGTGTCAACAGGAAAATGATAATCTTTGTTCTGAAAGCGACAATAGGTGATTTTGCCTTTTTGTATTTGCAGTTCGTCACTTTCATATTCCAAATGTTTAGCGGAAATAAGAAATTTCAGCCATTCACGGTATTTGCTTAACATATCTATTTCATCATCCAGCAGGGAGGCATTATTAAATTCCAGTTCATTAAAGTATCTCTTTCTTTCCTGTTGAACAAGTTCCAAAATACCGTTTTCAGGCACCAGAAATGCCTCTTTTAAAAGTGATTCCAATTTATCGGAACCATATTCCGACTGGGTTTCAGAATTTTCCGAGAGTGCTAAACACCAGCCCCGGCATAAATTATTTTTCATTTTTTCACAGGGATATTCACCTGTCTCGCAAGCAGGTAATTTTAATATTCGCGCATAGATATCAAGCACATCTACCAGGAAAAAACGACTGCGAAAAGGACCTAAATACAACCAGTCATCATTTGTATGTTCCTGAATTGTAATAAAGGGAAAACGATGGGAATCCAGCGCTAAATAAACATATTCTGCCCAAGGCAAAATCTGATATTGATAGAGAGGTGAATTTTCCGTTAGATAACATTTATAATGAATTAATGCGGATATTGCCTGAGGGTATGTTACCCAGCTCAATTCATCTGCCTGATTCCACATTTCTTTATAAATTCCACCTTCCTGGGCTTTATCGGAAAGGAAATTCAGCTTTACCTTCAAATTGGCAGAGTAACCAGCATAGAGCTCTTCTCTTTCACTTTTTAACAAGTAAAAAACCCAGCCCTTAGGCAGTGTATCTAAATGATTCTGTATATTCTTATCTATTTTTATTGTATCCATACAACAACAATTCTTTAGTGATAGTTTATGTCAAACGAAATCCGCTAAAAGCAACAAGGGGAAACACCGTAATGTTTGCCTCACTACCTGATGCCTGCTCATTTTTTTAATGACTCTTTAACGATCCTTTAACAATGCCTTAACTTTGTTAAGGAATCGTTAAAGATATATTAGAGCAGCATAAAAGATTCAACTTGGCAGGGTATTAGGCGCAGTATAAAAACCGGTAGCGGTCTTGCAAATTGCAGGCAAAATAATTACCACCGGTAGTATTTCTTGAATTTTAATCCTGTTCATTCCGGGTTTGATATATTATTGCTTGTTACAGGGAAGAAATTACGATTTTCCGAATGCGTTTTGTGGTTACTACTAACAGTAAAGTGAAGCCAATCATAATTGTGGAAAGAGAATTGATAGTAGTGATAGTTCCTCTTCTAATGGCACCTTCCACATAAATAGGCAGGGTGTCAAATCCCCTTCCGGAAGTGAAAAAGGTAATAATAAAATCATCAATGGACAAAGTAAAAGCCAAAAGTGCCGCAGCAATTATTCCCGGCATAATAAGAGGTAATTTTATTTTCCAAAAAATAGTAGCAGGTTTTGCTCCTAAATCCATAGCCGCTTCCACCAAGGAATAATTAAATCCTTCTAAACGACTGCGGATAACGATAATGGTATAAGAGATACAAAAAGTGATATGAGCAATTAAAACAGTCAGCATTCCCGTATTAACCCTCGTAAAATTAAATAACAAAGCCAGCGAAACCCCCATTAAAATATCCGGAATCACCAGTGGAACATAGATTAAAGCAGAAAATAATTTGCGTCCGCTGAATTTATGATATTCCAGACCCAAAGCTCCCAATACCCCTAAAACCGTAGATATAAGGGTGGAGAGTCCCGCAATAAGCATTGTGTTTTTAAAAGCTTCCAGAATGGTTTTATTTTCCCAAAGCAGAGCATAATACTTAAAAGTAAAGCCCTTCCAGCCGGTAACGATTTTAGCATCGTTGAAACTGAAGATAATCAAAATCAAAATAGGAATATAGAGGAAGACCATCACCAGGGTGAAAGCAGTTAAATTCATCCCTTTAAAAAATCTACCTAAGGAAAAGCGCTTCAAACCTGTCTCCGGGATTTACTTTGTTGGTAAAGAAAATAGATCAATAACAAAAACACAGCTACAATTAATAACAGGGTTAATGACAATGCAGAAGCCATAGGCCAGTTGCGGGGAATATTTTTTACTTTATAAGTGATTACCTGTCCTAAATAGAGCGAACGCTGATTTCCTACCAGTTGAGGTATTAAATATGAACCTAAGGCAGGAATAAAAACCAGTAACCCACCGGCAAAAATACCTTCTTTGGATAGGGGTAAGGTTACTCGGAAAAAGGACTTAACTTCGTTAGCTCCCAAATCCATTGCGGCATTCAGCAAAGTCCAATCCAGTTTTTCCAGCACGCTGTATAAAGGTAAAATCATATAGGGTAAATAAACATAGACCATAACTAAGATGACGGCAAGGTCTGTTCTCATAATTTCCAGGGGCTTGGAAATAAGACCTGAACTTAGAAGAAGATTATTCAGCACCCCGTTATAGGCAAGAAAGATACGCCAGGAAAAGATGCGAATAATCAGATTTGTCCAGAAGGGAATAATAATAAAAATCAAAAGCGTGTTTTTTACTTTATCTTTTGCTCGGGCAATATAATAGGCAACAGGAAAACCCAGCAGAAAACAAAGGAGCGTTGTTAACAAAGCAAGCCGGAAAGATAAATAAAAAGTATGCAGATAAGCAGAAGTGAAACTTTGCCGATATGCGTCCAGAGTAAAGGCAAACTTCACATCGTATATATCGGCAGTTAGAAAACTATAGATAATTACTATTAAATAGGGAATTAAGAAAAAGAAAATCAACCACAGCAAAGCAGGTGCAGACAAAAGCCAGGAGGTGAAATTCTTTCGGCGGTCTGTTGCCAGCTGTAAAGCATTATTGGAATTAACTATCCGCTTGTTTTTCATTCTACCGCAGAGCGTTTGATAGAACGCTGATAATGATTTACCCCGCCTTCGGAAAGCTCTTCCGCAGTTAACACATTTTCCGGAATTTGGTCTATCAACCAGGTATCGGTATCATGCCAGAAAAGCCAGACCGGCTCTTCCCAGTCCAATGCTTTATCGTCAAAATAAACCCGTTTATGTTGACTGAAAACCCTAATTTTAAGAGCTCCTACTCTAACGATGTATTGAGTGTGAGAGCCGAGGTATAAAATATCTTCAATCACTCCCCGGAGAATATTTATATCTTCCTGATAGCGTGGTTTATTACGGGAAATGGCTATTTTTTCGGGTCTTAAAGAAACGGTTAATTCCTGTCCTATAACAGGTTGAAAATGAAAAGTGCTGTCTATATTTAAGCTGTTTCCTGTGCCATCGGGGCATTTAATTTGCACATAGTCATCTTCAATACCGGTAACTTCACCGCAAATTAAATTGGTCTCTCCAATAAAATATGCCGAAAAAATACTATTTGGACGCTCATAGATATCATCCGGAGGTCCTGCTTGAATAATATTGCCGTAATTCATAACAGCAACCCGATCGGAAATGCTCATTGCTTCGTTTTGGTCGTGAGTTACATAAATAAAGGTAATGCCCACAGCGTCGTGAATATTCATCAGTTCAATCAGCATATGTTGACGCAGTTTCAGGTCTAAGGCAGCCAGGGGTTCATCCAAAAGAAGAACCTTGGGTTGGTTAATTAAAGCTCTGGCTATGGCTACGCGCTGTTTTTGTCCACCGGAAATCTGGTCGGGATATTTTTTTGCCTGATCATCCATTTTAACCAGCGAGAGCATTTCCATCACCCTGCTTTTAATTTCATTTTTGGGAGTTTTCCGAATTCTTAAACCGAAGGCAACATTATCAAATACAGAGATATGCGGAAAGAGAGAATAATTCTGAAAAATAGTGTTTACCTGTCTTTTATAAGGCGGTAAATAGGTTATATCGTTATTGCCAATTAAAACTCTGCCGGCGCTGGGAATTTCAAAACCGGCAATCATTCTTAACAGCGTTGTTTTACCGCAACCACTTGGTCCTAAGAACGAAAATAACTCTCCGCTTTTAATTGTTAACGACACATTTTCCACGGCAACAAAGCCGTCAAAATCCTTGCTTAAACACTCCAGATGGATTTCTTCCAACTTTGTTTATACCTGCCTTGCCAGCTTTTGAAATAAGCTGACGCTAAGAATATACAGTTTCATTTACCTTACCTCAAATTTAATAAGCAAAAAAATACAGTGGGGAATGCCGGGCGGCATCCCCACTGTTCGGAGGGCATTCTATGTAGGGTCTGTAGACTTAAGACACTTATAAATAGCAGCAGAATCTTGTCAAGCGAAAAATGTAGATTTTTTTCCTTTTCTTTGTAGCTGAATTTCAACATTGCTCTATTTTACTATTACTAACTTGCTTTTATAGCTTTTAGAGCCCTGTAAAATTTCTATCAGATACAATCCGTTGGAGGCAAAATTACCTTTAAAGTCACGTCCGTTCCAGGATATATTTTGAATTCCGTTCTCCTTGGAAAATATCTTTTCCGTATATAGCAGCTGCCCTTTTAGATTGTAAATCTTGAAGATGAGAGGAGAATTAAACTCCGTATAAAATTTCAGCTGCATAATTTCACTGCCTGCGGGTTTATAAGGATTGGGATAAACTCCGATAATTCCTTCCGGCATAACAGGTATTGCTTCTCCATCGCTTATGGAAACATAGCTAATCGGAACTTCAAACCATAAATCCTGTCCTGGAAGATAACCTGCATTGGGAGGATTAACTCCATCGTAAGCTGTGAAACTATATAAAAAAGTATGGTTGTCGGCAGTAAATTCCGGATAATATATAAAAATATAACTGCTATCCGTTAATGTATCCATCGGAAAAGACAGAATGGGAGAAGTATCTATCTGATATCGGAAAAGCACTTGACTGATGCCGCTTGGGTCATTAGCGTTCAGAATAAAACTGATGGGCTCGCTTTGATTGCTGATTGAAGAAATGGGAGTGTGTGTTAAAACAGGAGGTATCATATCCGGTTGAATTACAAAAAGATGAGGGTCTAATACCGCAAAAATCGGTTGGTTTGCATTCCTTCCTGATTGGTCTGCCGCGTGAATAAAATAACGAATGGTATCTCCCTCGGCAAATCCACCTAAAGAAGTGGTATAGTTATTTCGGGTAAGCGGTTGCAGATAACTTCTTTGCCAGATGCCGGAATTTACCTGATAGCAAACGAAAAGGGAATCGGAATATAATGGCAGCCCGCTATGGGCTGTTATTTCAGTGTTGATAACAAGGTCAGTTGCAGAGGGAACAATACCGTGCCAGGGAGTATGCACAATTTGCAGCATATTTTTATCCGGAATTTCATGCGTTCTGCAATGTAAGGCGTCCGTTGATTCCCAGGGAGCGGAACTGGTTTGAGAAACACCAATCACTTCATAACCGGGCATAGCATTACGGTATGCTTGAAGAGCGGCATTGTCATTACTGCCTCCTACAATGGGCACAAAGACCTTTTTATTCAAAATCAGGGAATTGGTGTAGGGCTCATTGGAAGGAGTGTAAACTCTATAAACACGATAAGGATAACCCCAGGCACAATTGTGGGAGGCAAAATAGGCAGCTGCATTTTCTATAGCGTTATATTGAGAATGGCTGGTAGGAACGCTACGGATCATTATTTTATCGGGAGCCAGAAACTTTGCCCAACAATCAATGTGGTCAATATAAGTGTTATTAGGATCTTCCGATACCAGATAATTAGTAATGCCCAAATAATGTTGCATCTTAGTGTTTACATCGGTTTGATTATTGTTGTTTTCGGTATAAACCAAAGTTGTTTGCGCAGCAGAATTAATACCATCGCACATATAATTTCCCCCTGTCTGTTGTAAA
This sequence comes from Candidatus Cloacimonas sp., assembly GCA_035403355.1. Classification (NCBI taxonomy): domain Bacteria; kingdom Pseudomonadati; phylum Candidatus Cloacimonadota; class Cloacimonadia (SeqCode); order Cloacimonadales (SeqCode); family Cloacimonadaceae (SeqCode); genus Cloacimonas (SeqCode); species Cloacimonas sp. (SeqCode). Next base: position 59,860 of record DAONFA010000007.1, read on the forward strand.
TTCATTCCGAAATAATTCAGAGACAACTGATTAGCAAAGACCTGAGGAACTAAATTGTCATTAGGACGGGGACGATTGTAAACATAATCCACTACTCCATAATCACCATTGCCATCAAAAATGAACCAGGGTCCGTAATCCCTTGTCCAGTAAGAATCCGTGGCAGCATTAATAAAACTTACATTATTCATATTTACTCCGCCATTGGTAAAAGCGGAAACAGCAGCTGCCTGTTGGGAACTGCTTACCAGGCAGATTACATTGGCAGTATTAGCTAATTGGACAACCAGCGAAACCGGGATGCCTAAAGGATAACGAATTAAAACATCCGAAGCAGGTTCAAATTCAGCAATAGGACGAACAGGTGCTACCGGGGGATTTGTTTCCGTAAACCGCGTTGCAATTTCTGCTTTGTCTGCAGGCAGACCGTGATGTGCAAAAACAGCAGGATGCAAAAGCAAGAGCATACTGCTTAATAAAATGATGCGTAATAAGCTTAGGTTTTTCATTAACCTATACTCCTCTATCTGTTCAATAAACTTATATATATTATTTCTCTTATTGAAGACCAATTGTGCTTTTCGGGCAAGCTGGAATTCAGTTTATTATTAACGCTTTAACCGTAGTTTCAAGGTAAGTAATAGATAAACAATTTTTATGCTATACTCTAATATTTTGTGTTTTTCTTATGGCTGGCATTTATGAAGAAATCACCGCAGACGGTTTTAGTATTGGAACAGGATAATAACGATAATTCCCAGGCATATTTGCGGGCTTAGCAAATTCCTCTGGCAACAAGAAATTCCCAGGGTTTTTTCAGGTTATATGCCATAATTTCTCTTTTCTTCCCGTATAAATTATCAGGAACTATTTTTTCATATAACTTCATTACCAGATAAGTGGTGAAAGGTAGCTCCAATAGTTTTGCTGCCTTGTCCACGATTTGAATTCCGTCGCATACAATATCCAGGGTTGTTTCTTCCATCAAATTAGTGTTGCAAAGGATTTCTGTAATTTTTAGGCGGGAAGTGGCTTCCAGACCTTCTTTCATCGTGATAATCTCTTCCATCGTAGAAGTGAAGGGACGCATCGTATTTACAATATAAAGCATATTGTAACCCCGTTTCTTTATCGGTTCTTCAAAACGCCCTAATGTTCTACAACCGGCAGGGTCACCACCTACATCCAGAATAACAGTTTTAGCGGGATTTTGAATAGCTCCTTTAATGCGGGGAGAAATCATCGGCAAATCGCTATGCTTATATTCACCTTCCGGAGCTATAATATCTATGCCTTCCACAGCAAATTCCTCTTGCATTTCGCGGGAGCGGAAATAGGGATTTACCACATCCAAATCAGCTAAAACTACATCCAGACCCTGGTTTTTAAAGCTACGCGCCAAATGCAGGGAAAATTCACTTTTCCCGCTTCCATAAGCCCCAATAATAATATTTAATCGGGAATCCATATATTACATCCTGTAAATTAAATCATTTCTTGAAGGATAAGTTCTTTAGCTTTTCCGGGCAAACAGGTCTCCCCGGAAGATATATATAATTCATCCAGTTTCAATCCGCGATAGTGATTATAGCCCAAAGTCCACCTCTGGAACTGGATTTTTAGTTCCGGTCGCAATGCTCTATCCAATGGTGGAACAGGTCATCGCTTAAGGACTCAAAATCCAGATAAAAGCCATCAGCCAGCTTTTGGATATGGGAATGATGCTCACGGCTATCTTCATCATAAACAGCAAAAACAGTCATTCCTGCAGCTTTTCCTGCTTGCACACCGGTTAAAGTATCTTCAATCACCAAACAGTTTTCCGGCTTTTCCTGTAAGCGTTCTGCAGCTAAACGATAAATATCGGGATAGGGTTTTCCCCTTAAGTTAATATCACCGGTAACAGCACACTGAAATAAGTGCCACACGGAATTGCGAAGAAGCACTTTTTTTGCCAGCTCCAGAGAATTGCTTGTGCCCAGTCCTATTTTTATATTGTTTTCCTGCAATCTTTTCAGCAGTTCCCGGGCACCAGGTTTCAGTTCAATCGTCGTGGCATATAAATTGCCAACCATTTCTGTCCATTCCTGCATAATGCTTTCAGGGCTATCCGGTAAACCAAATCTATCCTTAAAATACTGTGCTGTTTGAATAAAGCTGTTACCAGCAGGAAGGTGATCAAAAAGGTCGGTAGGAACTTCCAGCAAGCGCGATTGTAAAAATACCTGATCTACATTCCGCCAAACCTGCATAGAATCTATTAAAGTTCCATCCATATCAAAGATTACTGCCTGGAAGTTGTGCATAAGGGAAACATCCTTTATTGTTCAAGGAAATAATATAACTGGAGCGGGAAACGGGATTCGAACCCGCGACATCAACCTTGGCAAGGTTGCGCTCTGCCAACTGAGCTATTCCCGCTTTTGGTACCAGAGGCCGGACTTGAACCGGCACGAGCAAGATGCTCGAGGGATTTTAAGTCCCTTGTGTCTACCAATTCCACCACTCCGGCAGAATAAATAACTGGAGGCGACACCCGGATTTGAACCGGGGATAAAGGTTTTGCAGACCTCTGCCTTACCACTTGGCTATGTCGCCAAAAAAACAATTTCTTAAGCCAAGGATGCGGAGCTATAGCGAGCTCCGGTTACAACCACGATGCGGAGCTACAGCGAGCTCCGACTACAACCACGATGCGGAGCTACAGCGAGCTCCGGCTACAACCACTTGGCTATGTTGCCAAAAAACAATTTTCTGGAGCGGGAAACGGGATTCGAACCCGCGACATCAACCTTGGCAAGGTTGCGCTCTGCCAACTGAGCTATTCCCGCAGAAGATAACTTAGGCAGTCCCCAAAAAATTAAGGTCAGCTTTTCTGTCAATCAAAATGTATCCGCTTCACTGAAGACATCGGCTGTAAAACGATAGACAACGCTGGCAGGATCAAGATAGGCATTCGCATAGAGACCGGCTTTACGACACACTTCTTGCAAAAATGTCTCCGGTTTCCAGTTATATTCAACTGCCACCTGAGGCAAAAGTAAACCGCTTCCGTAAGGATGTTGAATGTAAAGTCCGTCTCTGCCGATTACGGGTAATTCGTTTTTTTGCAGGGGAATAAGCTCTTCTAAAATAGATATTTCAAGGGTTACTCTTTCCAATTCCTTTTCCGTTAAAGGAGGGAAACGCGGGTCTTGAAAAGCGGCTGCAAGAGCCATTTCTTTCACGCTTTCGGCGATAGATTTATAGCCCTTGATATAGCCAATGCAACCTCGTAAATTGCCATTTATATGTAAACTGACAAAGACCCCGCGTTTAGGTTGGAAAGCAGGGTCTTCAGGCATAGTTACAAATTGAGGTTTAAAATGAGAGCTAATGCTATTTCGGGCAAGGGAAAGCAGTGTTTTTTTCTGTTCCGGGGTAAACATATTTTCTCCTCCTTCAGTTAAATATACAGTTTTGCTGAAAGATAGCCCACTACCTGGGAATCATTACCGGATACTTTTCCGGAATGGGTATACTGCACAACTTTCATTTTAGCATTGCTATAGTGTTGGGCGTAATAGAGCAGAGCCAAAATACCTCCAATTCCACAGGCCTCACAATTGCTATGGAGAATATCCTGCCAAAGGTGTTCCGGGTCTAATGCTGTTACATTTTTAACCAATATTCCATCCATTTCTTCAGCTGTTCGGGCACGATGATAGTGAGATAAATCTGAAGAACAGAGAATAACAATCCGCTCTGTAGAGGTGTAGATTGTTTCATACAGAACTTCCGCCAACCTTTTAGAGACAGCTGGAATCTGGTTTCCAATCATAATAGGCAGGATTTTTGCTTGGGGGAAGAAATAGTTCAAGATTGGCAGTTGAATTTCCATAGAGTGTTCTTCCTGATGCAAAATAAGGGGAATATTTTGGTCTGCTTCAGGGGCTATTTTATTGTATAGTTCCATATTCAGAGCCAAATTTCCCAGGGGATTTACATATTCCTGATAGGGGGAAACACTGAAATCAAAATAGTTTGCCTGATGGCTGGGATGAAGGATTATGAAACTATCAATATTTTCGTGGGAAATGCTATGGATACCCAAAGTAGCGCATTCCCCGGAATACATATAACCAGCATGGGGAAGAATTACCCCCAAAGCTCGTTCCGAAGAAATAGGGGTTTCGGCTTTACTTATCCAGCCCTCTATTTGCCGTTTGATTTGTTGTTCAAATCGGGGATAGAAGGTTCCGGCGTGCATCGGATTACGAATCATTGTTCACCTCCTGGAAGAGGAAGAAGGATTATATAGGTTCCTGCTTTTTGCTCTTCCGCTGTTAAATTTCCTGTTTGCCAATTTTCGTTATAGGTAGGGCTGATAACCGCAATTTTCTTTTTAGGCAGCATTTCTTGAACTCTGCTAACGGTTCCGTAAAAATAGCGGCTGTGAAAATCACCGTTAAAATGAATAAGGCGAGCTTTAGGTTTCAATTTCAGGGCATTAACAATGCTTTCCGCCATTGTTTCATCTTTCAGGCATTGAGCTTGATACATCCATTCCGGATTGTTATTCATCATTGGCGAATGCATTTCTGCCTGAGCTGCCAGGAATGCTTGTTTATAGTTATCATCCGGATAATCCACTTTCTGAGGTAGCCATTTTTTATCTTCTTCGGTTAATCCCTCGGCAAAGTTCTCCCCCGTTCTTGCCATTTTTCCTGCAATAGAACGAGGAATATTAGCTGCGAGAACAGTTATTTTGTGCTGTTTAGCATATTCAATCAGGGGACGGTAGTCATCCTGATAATTACTCCAGGGACGGCTTTTAGCCAGAAATTCCTCTTCTGCAAGCCAACCTTCTATATAGGCATCTAAATCACTTTGCACATCGCGTTCAAACATTTCCAGCGATAAAATCAGTTCCCTTTTATTATTCAGTAAAGGGATTAGTTCTCTTTCCAGTTTGTGGAGCAGAGCATTATCGTGGTCTTCTCCAAAAAAGATAACATCATACTTTGCCAGTGCCTTAGCCATTTGCGAGAAGGTTAATGTCTTTCCTGTGCGGGAATCTACGATGCGATATTCCTCTGCCGATAGCATAGTTAAGCTCATAATGATAATCAGGATTATGATGAGATATTTCATTCTTCCTTCCTTAAATAGTTCTACTAATAATTTAAACGAATTTTGTGCTTATTGCCAGCCATAATTTTGCGAAATTCAGTTTCCTGCTCTACAGGCAGAGAGAGAGTAAAACTTATTTCTTCCGACCAAGTTACCTGCTCAATTTCTCCTCCGATTGCCTGAAAGGAATGTTTCAGGTTTTCAAAAGAGGCATAATCACAAATCAGGGAATACGAAATAAGTTGCTTTGCCTCTATCAAATAGCTTTGTGATATTGCCTGTTCCACAGCATCAGAATAGGCAGTAATTAATCCCTTAACCCCCAATTTTACACCTCCAAAATAACGGGATACAATAGCCAGAACATTTGTCAGGTCATTACGCAACAGGGTATTTAAGATTGGCTTTCCAGCTGTCCCGGATGGTTCTCCGGCATCGGAATAATAGCTAATTTCTCTGTGCAAACCGTAAAGATAGGCATAGCAATTATGAGTGGCATCGGCAAAGAGACAATTGTGTTCGTTCAATATCTCTTTAATCTCTTCTTTTGCGGATAGAGGATACAGCCCAGCCACGAATCTGGAACGCTTTATTTTTATCTCACTTTCTATCTTTTTTTCAATTGTATACAGCACTTTGAACTCCCGCACTCCCGCACTTTGAACTCCCGCACTTTGAACTCCCGCACTTCATTTCACCTTCGGAATATCTTTCCAGTGGGTTGTATAGTGAGGTGAAAGTTTTGCGCGTTTCATTTTCCAGTCCTTATTTATTCCGCTGCTGGCATAAAACAGCGTATCCTGACCATAAGTTTTGTTCAGTTTATCTATTGTTTCCATCAATTTTTTGCGTTTATCATCCAGATAATTTATCTCCATAAAACTCAATGGCACATCCTTTTCGGGAATTATATCTGCCAGCATAACTCCTGCCTTTTTATATTCAAAACCCGGTAAATATAATTCCTCCAGGAGGTCAAGCGCTGTTTTAATCAATTCGGGAGTATAAGCAGTAGGTGGAAAGAGAGTTGTGGAAAGGGAATTATTATATTGCGGACCTTCTTTAAACCGATTTGTAGAAAGAAAAACCATTAGCAGTCCGGTAACGCATTTTTGTTTCCGCAATTTTTCTGCAGCTCTGGTAACATATTCAGAGACCGCCTCTTGCAATTCAATTAAAGCAGAAACCTGTTTACCGAAAGAGCGTGAAGTTACAATACTTTTTTTAGCAGCAGGCGCTTCATCCAAATCAATACAAGCATAGCCACGCAATTCCAAAACGGTTTTTAACCCCATACTGGTTAAATAGTGCTCAATAAATTTATCATCCGCATTGCGCAATTG
>DAONFA010000008.1 GCA_035403355.1 Candidatus Cloacimonas sp.
AAAGCTGTGAGCGTTTTGACTCTAAACCGATTCTTCTGTGGTTGCAACGAGATGCAGAGGTAACAGGAAATTTATCTTTTGTCCGAAACTGTCAAAGCTGTGAGCGTTTTGACTCTAAACCGATTCTTCTGTGGTTTGCAACGAAATGCAGAGGTAACAGGAAATTTATCTTTTGTCCGAAACTGTCAAAGCTGAAGCTCGGTTTAGAGTTAAAACAAAAATTCGCCCCGAAACCACCATTTCTAAACAATTCCAACCCAACTCTGGAAATGTGAAAATGGACATTCTTTCACAATTGTGGAATTTGAGGGGTTGGTGTAATGCGGTTGCCTGTGTGCAGGATTCTTGTTTTAACTCACAATTTTGAAATGAGGAAACCAGTAAAAGTGCGGTTGCCATTGTTTGCAATTTGTGAGTTGTGGTTTCAGTGATGGCTGTGGCAAAATTGTAAGTCAAAACAAGCTGTTTGTTTTGACTCTAAACCGATTCTTCTGTGGTTTGCAAAGAGATGCAGAGGTAACAGGAAATTTATCTTTTGTCCGAAACTGTCAAAGCTGTGAGCGTTTTGACTCTAAACCGATTCTTCTGTGGTTTGCAACGAGATGCAGAGGTAACAGGAAATTTATCTTTTGTCCGATACTGTCAAAGCTGGGGAGTTTTGACTCTAAACCGATCCTGTTGTGGTTTGCAACGAGATGCAGAGGTAACAGGAAATTTATCTTTTGTCCGAAACTGTCAAAGCTGAAGCTCGGTTTAGAGTTAAAACAAAAATTCGCCCCGAAACCACCATTTCTAAACAATTCCAACCCAACTCTGGAAATGTGAAAATGGACATTCTTTCACAATTGTGGAATTTGAGGGGTTGGTGTAATGCGGTTGCCTGTGTGCAGGATTCTTGTTTTAACTCACAATTTTGAAATGAGGAAACCAGTAAAAGTGCGGTTGCCATTGTTTGCAATTTGTGAGTTGTGGTTTCAGTGATGGCTGTGGCAAAATTGTAAGTCAAAACAAGCTGTTTGTTTAGAGTTAAAACAAAAATTCAACCTCGAAACAACAATTTCTGAACAATTCCAACCCAACTCTGTTCTTGTTTTGACACAGCAACTTATCCTACCCCGCTATAAAAACCAAAAGAAACAGAACCAATGCTAAATAAAGCTTGACTGTTTAGCTTTCTTTTGCTTTAATGACAAAAACAAAGGATAGATAAAAAATGAAAGAAAAAGCAACTCTTATTTTAGGTGGTGGTTCTGCCTTAGGATTAGCCCATATCGGAGTTTTAAGTGTGATAGAAGAGAACTTTGAAATTACCGGTATAATTGGAAGCAGTATGGGCAGTATTATTGGTGGATTATATTCTTTTGGATTCAGTTCTGCTCAGATCTATGAAATAGCAACCAAGATAAAATATACTAAGGCATTTTCTCCTCTCAGTTTAGATAGAACTATCAGTGGCATTTTTGATGGGCGTTTATTGCGGAATTTCTTTCTAAATTTGACCGAAGGCAAAACAATTGAAGAAAGCAGAATTCCTTTTATTGCCTGTGCTTATGATTTAATAAGTAAGAGCACGATTCTTATTAACAAAGGACTGTATGCTGATGCGTTGAGAGCTTCAACTTCGTTGCCGGTTCTTTTTGCTCCCTATAAATTTAAACAATATCTATTTATTGATGGAGGTGTGGAGCATCCTTTGCCTTTGGCTTTTTCCTCTGTGCTTTCGGAAGATAAAGTAATTGCCGTTAATGTTTTGCCGGAAGCATCAAAAAATGCAAGTTTTATTAATTTGGAGAGAACAGACCCGGGCAAAAGAAAGCATTTGGGCAGAACCGAAATAATTTTTAATGCGGTTTTGCAAAATCAGGCATATCTGGCAATCAGGGATATTGCTACATTCAGTCCTGATATTGTAATTGAGGCAGGAATGCCTGCTGGAAAGCCCTTTGCTTTTCACAAGGCAGCCGAATTTTATAAATACGGTCGTAAACAGGCATTGGAAACCCTTGCTAACTACAACGAGCCAAGATTTATGGCTACCATCCGAAAACACTATCGTAATTTAATTCGTCATTTTCCGAATTTAAACATCCCCGTGAAAGATAATACTTGACGGAAAAGTGCTGCTCTAAAATAATAGGATCGTAATAAATAAGACATGCAGGCAGTCCTCAGAACTGCACAATCAGAGAAGAAAAACATAGAGGCAAAAATCCCATATCTAAAATATCAGCGAGGAGTTCTGTTATGAATGAAATCATCAAAATTCTTGCCAAAGTAGATGGCGGTAATGTATTGGATGCAGCTACCGGAAAAGGTGACTTTATTACAACTCTCAAACAACATTTAAAATCCTACACCCAAATTATTGGAGTTGATGCCTCGCAACGCTGTGTGGATTATGCCCAGAAGATTTTTCCGGAAAATAATATAGAGATTTTCCGGATGAATTTGGAAGATTTGCAGTTTGAGGATAACTATTTTGATACGGTGTGTATCTCAGATGCCTTACACCATATTCAAAATCGGGAAAAAGTGCTCGGAGAAATGGTAAGAGTGCTAAAACCTGATGGCTTAATGCTGATAACGGAAATGTATTGCGATGGAGAACAATCCCCTGCTCAGGAAACCCATATTTTAATGCACCATTGGGTTGCCTCTGTAGATCGGCTGTTCGGTGCTTACCATCAAAAAACATTTACCCGTAAGGAATTACAGGAAATAGTGAAAAAGCTTCCCTTAAAAAAAGTGCAGATTACGGATTTCTATGTTCCGGTAGATGACCCCGGAAAAAATCGTTCTGCTTTGCTCCAAAACTGTCAGGATATCATAAAACGCCTGCAGACATTGGAGAATACGGAAGTATTAATTAAAGAAGGTCTGGAATTGATTGAACGCATTAAAAACATTGGTTATGCCAGCGCTTGCCGTTTGGCTGTAACCGGTTATAAAAAAGTGCAAAAGAATACTCTAACTAATAACTGACAAAGGAGATAACGAATGCTGTTTGAAGAAGATCTGTTCAGCTTGAATCAACTTCAACTATCCCGCTTGGCAAAAAAAATCGGTTTGCCTGGCTATACTCAATATAAAGGAAACGAACTAATTTTTAAAATGCTGGAATTTCAAGCGGCTCAGGAAGGGCTTGCTTTCGTATCCGGCTGTTTGGAAATTATGGACGATGGATTCGGTTTCCTGCGCTTTCCCCAAAATAACTATACTGCAGGACGCGATGATGTTTATGTTTCGTTAACGCAGATCCGGCGTTTTGGTCTTAAAACGGGAAATATGGTTAGCGGACCTGTTCGCAGCCCTAAAGAAGGAGAAAAATATTATGCTCTGCTCAGAGTGGAAGCGGTGAATAATTTGGCTCCCGATTGTATGTTGAATTTGCGTCCTTTTGATGAATTAACTCCTTATTATCCAGTGGAACGCTTAAACCTGGAATTTAATAAGGATAACTACAGCACCCGGCTTATTAACCTTTTCACACCCATCGGCAAAGGTCAGCGCGGTTTGATTGTAGCAGCCCCCAGAACAGGAAAAACAACATTGCTGCAGGATACAGCCAATGCCATTCTAAGCAATCATCCTGAAGTTTATTTAATCGTTTTGCTGGTTGATGAACGCCCCGAAGAAGTTACCGAAATGAAAAAAATCCTTAAACCCGGTAACAGAGAAGTAATCAGTTCCACCTTTGATGAATCCCCCAAAAATCATTCAGCAGTTAGTGAAATGGTGTTAGAAAAAGCCAAGCGAATGGTGGAATTAAATCAGGATGTTGTAATTGTTTTAGATAGCATCACCCGGCTCGCAAGAGCTTATAATAACATAACCCCTTCCAGCGGAAAGGTCTTAAGCGGTGGAATTGATGCCAACGGACTAATCAAACCCAAAAAGTTCTTTGGTTCAGCTCGTAATACTGAAGAAGCAGGTAGCTTAACTATTATCGCTACCGCTTTAATTGATACCGGCAGTAAAATGGATCAGGTTATCTTTGAAGAATTCAAAGGCACAGGTAATATGGAATTGGTTTTAGACCGCTCCATCAGCGATATGAGATTATATCCTGCCATAGATTTAATCAAGAGCGGAACGCGGCGGGAAGAATTACTCCTTTCGCAAAATGAACTGAACCGGATGTATGTGCTGCGTAAATATTTAAAGACCATTTCCCCTATTCAGGGAATAGAAACCCTGCGTAAAAAAATGCAGGTAACCCAGACCAACGAAGAATTGCTTACTTCAATGAGTAATTGATGAACACTTGTCCCTCTGCCGTTAGGAAGCGCATTTTCCTTTTCTTTTTGTTAACAGCGCTTTGCGGTTTTGCCTTAAGTTCCGTGAGAAAAGAATTTCAGAATTTGGAAGAACTTTATAATACGGGAAAAATTGATGAACTGGCAGAAAGCATCGGCACTTTAAAACCCGCAAATGATGAAGAACGTGCCTGCATTGGATTTTATAATGCCTTGCTGAAAACAAAAACGGAAGAGGCAATTGCCTCCCACCAATTACTGATAGAGAAATTCCCCAAAAGTAGCTATACCCAGAAGTCCTTATTGGAGCTTGGCAAAATATACTGCTTAGAACGCAGGATTGAAGAAGCATCCTTATATTTAAGACGGATAACTTCTTCCGAATTGATGGAACGCTTTTATTGGCTTGCTTTATGTGCCTGGTGGCAGGATGATTATGCAACCGCTATCAATAACTGTGAAAATTATCTGCGGTTAGAACCTCGGGGAGAATTTGCCGAGAAAGCATATTATCTGATTGCAGATTGTTACCTGGCACAAAAAAAAGCATATAGCGCTGTAACTACTTTAAATAAATTGCAAAATGCCCGGCTACCGGAAATAGATGAACAGTATTTTTATTACCGTCTCGGTTATGCTTATGAACAATCTGATAAACAGTTAGACGCAATTTCTACATATCGTAAAGGTTACGAACTGGATAGGTATTCTCAGGTTGCCGATCTGATTGAGGATCGTCTGTTAGAAATAAAAAGCCGTAAACCGAATGTAGATATCAGCTTCCTCTATCCCTATCCGAAATTGCAGATTGTTATAGCTCAAGAGAGTGCTCAGGATTCCTTACTCCAGGTTCAAAAAATTGAACCAAAGTCCGCTTCTCCTGTATCAGTAAGCAAAATTGAAACGAAACAAGATACTCCGGTAAAACTGAAAGAAAAACCGAAAGACGGTTACTGGTTACAGGCAGGAAGGTTCTCTTTGGAAAACAATGCTAATCGTTTAGTAATCAACATTCGGCTGCTTAATATTCCGGCTGCCTACTATGAAGAAATAAGCGGAGGGAAAAAAAGCTGGGTTGTCGTTTGCGGTTCTTTTCCTGATAGAACCCAAGCGGAAGAAGCAAAAGAACTGCTGGCAACCAATAACATCAATTCTTTTATTACGGCATATTAAAAAGTGGAAGAGAACAAGCTAACTCCGATGCTGAAACAGTATTTTGCGGTGAAAGAAAAGCATCCTGACAAGCTTATTCTTTTTCGGATGGGCGATTTTTACGAAACCTTTTTTGAAGATGCCCACACCGCTGCTAAAATTCTGAATATTACTTTAACCACAAGAAATAAGAACGACGAAAATCCTGTTCCCCTTGCCGGTTTTCCCTATCATTCATTAACCACTTATTTGGATAAACTGATTAAAGCCGGGCTGAAAGTTGCAATTTGTGAACAAACAGAAGACCCTAAAAAGGCAACCGGTTTAGTAAAACGGGAAGTAACCGAAATCATTACCCCCGGAGCTGTTTTGGATCAATCCTTTCTGGAAAGTAGTAACAATGTTTTTTTAGCTTCCATTTACTATACCGATCCTCAGCGTAAGATAGGGTTGGCATTTTTGGATATTTCCACGGGGGATTTCTTTTTCACGGAATTGGATAAAGAAGAATTAGTAAACGAACTGCAAAGATTTCATAGTCCGGAACTGATTGTAGATAGTGCAGCTACCGAAGAATTCGTGAAAAGCTTACCTATTGAGACCCTGCCTACGATATCTGTTTTTGACAGCTGGCAGTTTCAACCCCAAGAGGCAATTGCCACCCTTAAAAAACACTTCGGGGTAACTACTTTGGAACCTTACGGAGCGCATAATAGAACCTTGGGGGCTACGGCTGCAGGAGCTGCTTTGGCTTATGTGCAAGGGCTATACACTTCTCCCCTGAATCATATTTCTTCGCTACGATATTATTCACTTTCCCAATATATGCAGTTGGATGAAATCAGCAGAAGAAATCTGGAACTGGTTCGTTCTCTACGCTACGGCACAAAATACGGCAGTTTGCTTTCTGTTATAGACCAAACAATAACTCCCATGGGTTCGCGGCTGTTACAGCAATGGCTGTTGCATCCTCTTTTGGACATTAAGGATATTACTTTTCGGCAGGACATCATCCAATCCTGCATAGATAAAAGCAGCCATTTAAAAGAACTGCGACTTATCCTAAAAGAAATTGGCGATATCACCCGTTTAGTAAGCCGTCTGGGCTCTTTAAGAATAAACCCGAGAGAACTGATTGCCCTGAAATCATATCTTTATTCTGCCCGCAATTTACAAAACAAGTTAAACACTTTTGAACATCCCCAATTTGCTGTCTGGAACCAGAATATGGGCAGTTTTTCTGATATCATTGAGCTCATTGAAAAGGCAATTAACGATAATCCACCAATTAACATCACTGAGGGCGGAATTTTTGCCAAGAACTATAATGCCGAATTGGATGAACTGCTGGAACTAATCCACGACGGCAAAAGCTGGATTGCGCGTTTGGAAGATGACGAACGACGGAAAACCGGTATCAGTAATTTGAAAGTTGGCTATAATCGCGTTTTTGGTTATTATATAGAAGTGAGCTCTGCCAATAAAAACAAAGTGCCCGATTATTATATAGCCAAACAAACGCTCACCAATAGCGAACGCTATATTTCACCCCGATTGAAGGAATTTGAGGCAAAAGTTCTTTCTTCGGAAGAGAAGATTAAGAACCTGGAATATGAGCTCTTTAAAGACCTGCGTCAGCAATTGGCGGAGTCCTTACCCCGCTTTCAACAATTGAGCGAGGTTATTGCCGAACTGGATGTGCTCTCTTCTTTGGCATTTCTTGCCTGGCAAAATCAATATTCCCGTCCTGTCTTTACAGAAAATAGAAACCTGCATATTACGGACGGTAGGCATCCCGTTATTGAAAAACTGATAGAGAGCGATAAATTCATTCCGAACGATACTTATCTGGATTACCCGGAAACCAGCATTGCTATTATTACAGGACCCAATATGGCAGGTAAATCAACCTATTTAAGGCAGGTGGGCTTACTGGTTATCTTAGCTCAGATGGGCAGTTTTGTTCCCGCAGCGCAAATGACCCTGCCTATTTTTGACCGTGTTTTTACCAGGGTTGGCGCTTCTGATAACTTAGCTCAGGGGCAAAGCACTTTTTTAGTGGAGATGATTGAAACAGCCAATATCTTGCACTCTGCCACAGCAAATTCTCTAATTTTGCTGGATGAAATAGGCAGGGGAACATCCACTTTTGATGGCTTATCTTTAGCATGGGCTATTATAGAATTTATTCAGAGGTATAAGCATTCGTTAACCCTTTTTGCCACCCATTATCATGAACTTACGGAGCTGGAAAATCTCTATCCCGATATTAAGAACTACAATGTAGCCGTAAAGCAATGGAACGAGGAAATGATTTTTATCCGTAAAATTGAGCGAGGTGGCTCTGATCAAAGCTATGGAATCCAGGTTGCCCGTTTGGCAGGAATTCCGGAAAAGGTTATCCGCCGAGCCAAAGAAATCTTAAGAAACCTGGAAGAGCATGAAATAAGCCCTCAGGGGCTTTCTGCAACCATCCGTAAGAAATTAGTGCGGGATGTGCCCCAAATTGATATTTTTGAGATTTTAGCCGATAAAGCCAGTGAAAACGACCCCGTGCTGAAGGAAATTAAAGATATTGAGCTGGATAAACTCTCCCCCATAGAGGCATGGCAATTTCTGCAACAAATTCAGAATAAACTTTTAGGAGAAAAATGAACAAGTTCTCTCTTTTAATACTAATTACCCTGGCAGCTACCCTTTTTCTTGCTTCCTGCGCCAATAATATTCCTTCCGTAGCAGGAACCGTGAATGGAACGGATATTACTTTTGCGGAATTTTATGATGCCTACCGAGGTCATTATACTTTTTTTGGCTATCAGACGGGACGCGCTCCTTCCAAAGAAGAAAAACAAAAAATCCATAATGATACCTGGAAGGATATTACCAAAGCCATAATTTTGAAGGACTATTATCAAAAGTATAATATCTCTGCCAGCGCTACAGAAGTTTTGGATACCCTCACCAATTCCATTCCCGAGCATATTATCAAGTCACCGCTTTTTCAAACTGACGGCAAGTTTAACAAGAACCTTTATTTACAGGCATTGATGACCGACCAACCGGAAAATTTGGCTCCCTTAAGAAAGCACTATCAGGAAAATGTTATTCCCATTCTGAAATTGCAAAAGGTGCTGATTGAAGAAGAATTGCTCACTGCTAAAATCCGTAAACAGGCAGAGCAAATTATTGCCAGTAATGCGGATTTGGAACTCTATATTTTTGATTCCTCCCGGATAGATATTGCCCTAAGTGATGCAGAAATAAATGCCTGGTATCAGGCAAATTTGGATCAATACCGTTTAAAGCAGTTTTATCGTTTGGGCTATTGTTCTGTTCCTATTATACCTGATAGTTTGGAACTTGCGGAAGCCAAAATAGCTGCTGAGACAGTTCAGAATAAGCTTAACGATGGTTTTCCGATTAAGGAGATTATAGCAGACCTCAAGAATACAAATGTAATCGTCAGCTATGTTGATAACGGTTATCAAAAGACCGATGAACTGCCTGCGGAGATTAAAGATGCTATCTCAGGACTGGAAAATGGAAAATGCAGTGAACCCCTACCTTATACCAAGGGCTATATTATCTATCAAAAAATGCAGGCAACAAAAACCCTAACTCTATATAACACTATCTTTGTGCAGGCATTACCTAAAACTGCTACTTTAACTGCTCCCGAAACCTTAGCCCGCCAAATTATGAAACTGGCTTTAAATATCGGGCTGCAGCAGGCAGCTAAAGAATTTGACCTTCCATACATCCTGACCAATGCTATGAGCCCGGATTCTTTAATTGTTCCTGCCAATGATCTTAAGGGTAAACTATTCAAATATCTGGATAGTGCAAGTAGCGGAGATATTATGGAGCCAATATATTCAGCAGAGCTTTCTGCATGGCTAATTTTTGAAGTAGTGGAAAAACAAGATAAGAATTATCTTCCCTTAGAAGAAGTAAAACCGCAAATTGGGCAAAGATTAAGTAACGAACGCCGAAAAGACCAAAATCAACAGCTCGTCCAGCACTGGCTTGCCAATCCTGAAATTCTGGCAAAATACCAATTTGTAAAGCTGGAAAAAGTTACCATAGATTCCCTGTGGGAAGGTAAGCCCCTCACCAATATTTACTATCAGGCAGTAAAGGCACATCAGGAAAAAACCGAGCCCCCGCAAATAAAAGAAGGAGAGCTTATAATCGTTCCCAAAGTAACTGCTTTTCGTCCAGTAAAATCTAAAATCAGCCCGGAACGGATTAAAGCCATTTACGCTCAAACTTTGCCCGAGAACTGGTTTGATGCCTGGATGGAAAAACAGGTGAAAAAAGCAAAGGTTGTAATCAATACTAAACCATGATTTGCCTTTCTTCCCAAAATCATTATCTTTTTATGCAGGAAGCAATATCTGAAGCCCAAAAAGCTTTTGCCGAAGATGAAATTCCCGTGGGTGCAGTGCTTGTAAAAAATAACCGGATAATACTAAGGGAACATAATCGTAGTCGGCAATTAGCCAATCCCTTAGCCCATTGTGAAAAAATCATTATTGACAAAATTCTGATGTCTGAAGTGGGGTTTTTATATGATTATACGCTGTATGTAACCTTAGAGCCCTGTTTGATGTGTGCGGGAATGATTATTTTAAGTAAAATTGGAACAGTTGTTTATGGAGCCAAAGATCCCAAAACCGGAGTTGTTGGCTCTATCTATAATGTGCTGAATGATAAAAGCTTCAATCATCATCCTGTAGTTATCGGCGGAGTTCTGGAAAATGAATGTTCCTGCTTGCTGGAGGAATTTTTTCGCCGTAAAAGAAAATCATAATTACAAGGAGAGTTGCCGGAGCGGTTGAACGGGACGGTCTCGAAAACCGTTGTATCTTTTTACAGGTACCCAGGGTTCGAATCCCTGACTCTCCGCCAGTTTAAAAAGAGAATTTAAAATGATCCATACTGATTATTTAGTGGCTGATGCCGATATTCCGCTTATTTCCTGTGACCGGCTAAAAGATGAGCTCCTTATTTACAACCTGGATGAATCCGCCACTGCCAAATTGATTGACCGGTTTGAAATGCTAACCGGAAAGACAATAGATAAATGTTTCCGCATAACTGAACTTTCCGGAGGACAGAAAGTAATTTTGATGGCACTTCTGGCAATATATTCTCCCGCACCTAAAATCCGTTTTGTGAATTTGCTGAATGCCCTTGATCCTAAACGCCGGGAAGCAATTCAAATCTTGATTAAGAATAGCGGCAAGGATATTATTCTGGAAGATAGATTATGATTAAAATTGCACCGGGAGTTGTTTCCTGCTGGCAGAATTTCAGTTTGCTCATAGAGCAGGAGCTGTTTTTTCTGCCGGATAATATCTATTATCTGCAAGGTGAAAACGGCAGCGGGAAAAGTTCTTTTATTAAGCATTGCCTGTTTCCTGCATTAGAGAGAAAAAAGCTTTTATTTTACCAAATCTATTTACAGCAGCTTTTTCAGCTGCAGGGTTATGCTATTAAATCCCATTCTGCATTTTATAAACCGGATTTGAAGCTGAAAAGCGAATGGGATTGCATTCAATATCTTTTAAACAATCTCTCCGAAAGTTATGCTGTTGAACCCAGACCGGTTTATTGCATTGTAGATGAAAACCGCTATTTAGCAGAAATTTATCGCTATTTAAGGGCTAGTGGTTTCCCTTTTTGTCTCATTTTTTGTGAACATTCTTCTTTTTCCGTGCCTGAAGAAGTTAACCTCATCAATTTTCAGTTGCTTGCACCAAACAGGAGTAGTGTTTATGAAACCTCAATATAGATTACTGCTTGTCTCTTTAGCTCTTATCTTGTTTTTTGTCTTCTTCTGCTTCATCTATCTGGAGAATACCCCTGTGCAGTTAGTTGTCTTGGGAGTTGTATTATTGCTTAGTGCTTGGACTTTTAAGCTTAAGGGACTTTTAAAGAAACTTTATCACTTCTTGCCTTTTATTTTACTGCTTTTCGGGGTTTATGTTATTTTTGCTCTTTTTCAAATAGGACACAATAAGGATTACTGGATTCATTACGGTATTACGCGAACTACATTACTTATAAGCAGTTTAATGTTTATCCAGATATTAATCACTTGGCTGAAGATAGATACCTTCTTAGATTTTCCTTTGGGAATAGAAAAATTGAAGTATATTATTTTAGGCAAAATGCTCTATAAAATTGCCTTTTCTTCCTATTCCGAGTTATGCCTTTTTGTAGATTCCATTCCTGCTGAGCAAGCGGGTAAAATTACTCTGAAAAAAAAGTTTCGTAAACGCCTGATTGTTCTTTTAGCACTTATTACTTATGTAATTAACGAAGCAACCCTGAAAGGGGAAATGATTGATGAACGCATCTTGCACTGCCACCAAGTTCTGAAGTAAAACCTGAATAATATTAGAAAAATAAATGTAAACATAAAGAGGACAAAATGAAATGGTATCTTATAGTTGGACTTACCGTTATGGTTATGATCGCTACCGTTCTGGTAAGAATTCCGGTTCCAGGAGGCGGCTATTTCAATTTAGGAGATGTAGTTATTATCTTTAGTGGACTTTTTGGTGGCTGGAAAGCAGGTTTGATAGCAGGAGGATTTGGTTCTTTTTTTGCTGATTTAATCGGTTTCCCTGTCTTTGCTCCTGTAACGCTTCTCGTTAAAGGGCTGGAAGGATTGGTTGCCGGATTGGCAAAACCCGATGTGAAATGGCAAACATATTTTTTCCCGGCAATAGCAGTCATCATTATGGTTGCCGGTTATTTTTTCGGTTGCTGGGTTTTTCCAAATCTGGGATTTGCAGTGGCTGTAGCTGACTTGCCGGTTAATATTGTTCAGGCAGCTGCAGGTTATTTTGGAGGTATTGCCTTACATCTTGCCTACACGAAAATTTCCCGCACTTAGCATTTCCGATTTTATGATGCCCTCATAATTCCAAGTTACTTTTTTCCTAATTTCGTGTAATGCAATATCATACCTTTGCAGACACAAAACTATATTTTACAATTGGGAACTGCATATCGTATTCAAGTTCAATCACCGCTTTTTCCCTTCTTAACTGAGAGCATAAATCAAGTGTTTATCTAACCTTAATCAAGCGTTAATTATTAACGCTTGATTAAGGTATGTTAAACGCTAAATTACCGGCTTTAAGCAAGGAATACAGCAGACAGCTATATTAGGATTTTATGATAATGCCCTTCGCTCTTCGCTCTCAACCCAAAAACCCTTTAGGGCGAAATCGGAGGGTTGACGTCCTCGTCAATCTCTTCTTGTGCTTGAACGACGAGGACGTCGTTCTTCCGGAAAAAAAGCCCTTTAGGGCGAAATCGGAGGGTTGACTTCCTCGTCAACCCCTCGGAAAATAAGGATTATAATGCTGAGAAGGTTTAGAAGGTTGAGATCCCAAAATGGCTGAAAACCCTTTGCCATCCGCTCTTCGCCCTCTGCCAAAAAGCCCCTTAGGGCGAAATCGGAGGGTTGACATCCTCGTCAACCCCTCGGAAAATAGGGTTTATAAGGCTGAGAAAGTTTATAGAGTTAATATCCAAAAATAGCTGATAAACCCTTTGTCATCCGCTCTTTGCCATCTGCCAAAAGCCCCTTAGAGCGAAATCGGAGGGTTGACGTCCTCGTCAACCCCTCGGAAAATGCAATCTACAGTATCTTTTTATCCTTTTTCCCGTATCCTGAAAGCCCCTAAAAAGCTTTGAGGTATCGTCGTAGATGGTAAAAAAGGGTTGTTTTCTGCGTTTCCAGGCATTCCTATCCAAATGTGCCAGTTTCACCAGAAACAGATCATTACCCGATACCTAACCTGCAACCCGAAACTGCAAGCAGGGATTGAACTGCAAAAGATTGTGGATTCCATAACTTCCTCCTGGGAAGAGGTGTTTTCTATGTTGATAGAGATGTGGATGTGGAAATGGAAGCAATTCTTGAAAGAAAAGACCTACTCAGATACTGGAAAATGGTGCTATACTCACAGAAAGCTGAGAAGCGCTATTCGTAGTATAAAGTCAAATCTTCCTTATTTGTTCACCTTCCAGAAATACCCGGAAAACTATATCCCCAACACAACTAACTCCCTGGAAGGAATTAACAGTGCTCTCAAGTTTAAAATCAAAGTTCATCAAGGAATTAACTCTGACAGAAGAAGGAAAATCATCAACTATTTACTCGCTAAATAGCAACTACATTTCTTGCAATAGACCTAATACGAATAAAATAATTAACAGAAATCTACGCATTGTTTCTCCTATTTTATCAGAACTATCTTTGATGATGTTGTGTTATTATTGCTATCAAGTCGTAATATATATGTCCCGTTAGCACATAATTTGCCATGTAAATCTGTCCCATCCCAGACGGAAGAGTATATATTGCCAGATTTCTTATCAAGATTTATCATCCTGACTAACTGCCCTTTGATATTATAAATCTGCAGTTGATAAGTAGCTTGTGTAGTATTTCTTTCAAGCTTAAAATCAATATTAAGAAAAGACCTCATCGGATTTGGATAAGCGAGGATTTTATTAATTGGCTTTTGAATATACTCATCATCATTTGGTGTCCCATTCGGATGTAGTGTAACTACCGTTAATCCATCGTTTCCGAATGACCAACTGCTAAATACATGAATAATGTTACTATTGGGCAACAATGTTATGCAATCTGTGCATTGTCTAAAATTCAACATTGAGGAATATGACCATGTCCATATAGCTTCTCCAGTCAGATTATAGCTGGAAATATACTCATGAGCGTTAAGTGTCCATTCAGAATCGCCATAATAACCTGATAAATATATCCCTTGATTATAGCCAATCATAGAATAATAACTTCCCACACAGGTTGAATCCGTCATTTGAATAGTGAATAAACTATCTAAGCCATCAGGTAAAACTTGATATATACAGAATTGGTTCCAGAGTCCATTATTATAAGCATTATAACCAAATATCAATTCATTTGTAAGAGGTAATTTTGTTATTGGGATTTTGATTTCATCAGTATGGGCAGTATTTGTGTCCCTCCGCCAAATCAAATTACCATCCCAGTCGGTTTTTACAACGCTGGCAAAGCGGTCTGTAAACTGACAGGTGGAAACAGGCATATTATCTGTGTCTAACTCCATATCATAGGCCTGTGCCCATTTTAGACCGAGATTTGAAACTACCCATAATGTGTCCGGTGGGTAATGACAGGTTGATAAAGTATCTCCCAAGGAATCCAAGTGCATAAAAAGCGCATGAACCCCATAAAATGGGGGACTATTATAATCGTATATCCTTCCAATAGCAAAGATATCATTATTGGGCAACCTGAGTGCTTTATTTAGTACGCAATTGGGAAGATGGATATCCTCCAAAGAATAATTCTCCTGTGGGTCTATCCAACCGATCTGGCTATGCTCAGGAGGAGTATTAATCAGAAAGTTTACCGTACCATCAGCTTCCTGGTCTATTCCAATAATCTGGGGTGCGCTCTCACAATTAAAGTCACGACTCCACCATTGCCACTCGCAATTACCCTCTGCATTCAATTTTATCACTCCACAATCCGCTGCATACCTGTCAGGGTCCATTTCATACTGGCCTGTGCAGTCACCCAATACCATAACTCCTCCATCCGGACAGGGAAATATCTGTTTTGAAGTGTATTGATACCAAATGAAGTCCGGATATGGCAAAATAATGGGAATATTCCTGATGTATCGTTCCTGAGCAAGCATACCGGATACCATAAATAGTAGGAGTAGAGATATGAAAAGTTTTTGTCTCATGATTTTACCTCTTAGCACCGATTTTATAAATTATAGTGAATCTAATCTATGATATTTGTCAATTTCTATTTTAATTTGGCATTTCCATATTTTTTTACCGGAACCTTATTTTCATTTGCTGCTGGATAATAAAGTTAATGCATCCTGAAATGACTTCAGCTATTCTGAGTTGATTACAGAATTTTAGTGTCCATTCCAACTCGTTGTTTTTCAGGTTGTTTGAGAACATTTTATCGTCCTCGTTTCTCACAATCTATGTTATTATATACAAACAAATGCATTATCTTCATTTTGTCAATCATAGTCCAAGTTTTGTTCATAAAAAAGCTATCTTATTGCGACAGATTGGAGCCCGTGGGCTACAACTTTCATTGCAGAACTTTTCCATCTTCCTAAAAGTAAATATAATCAACATTGCCCTTCTGCCAAATAGAATTATTAACAAGATATGTGAAAGGAACTATCATAATGAGCAGAACTTAGAATTCTCCGCTTCTTCCGTATATTATTTTCCCTCAGAGATTCTTTACACCTTCGGATTAGAGTTGATATTGGAATCTGCTTTCTGAAAAAGCGGCTCCGGTAAATGATCCCAAACACCCTGTTCCAGTAAAAAATCCGTTATTAACTTCAGCTCAAAGAAATTGAAAAAAACAACATTTTTGCATACAAGGGCATCCAAATCCAGCTTGACTAACTGTTTGATTTCTTCTTCATTAAGTTTATTGGCTTGATAGGCACAATGCAAAACCCAACGCGACTGTAAAGAAACAATAGCTTCATCCTGCCCTAAAAAAGGATCGTCACAATCCAGATTTACATATTTCCAGCAATTAAACTCTCTCTCAAAAGGTCCTTGTAAATCTTCCGGTTTGATTTCTTCATAATCTCTTTTATCCCAGTAATGAAGAAGTTCTTTGTCGTCTAAATTTTTTTCAATATAATCCTTAATCTCTTTGTTAAAACTCTCAAACTCCGGATGCAGATACCACTTTAGGTCTTGATTGAGGATCCGATATTCCTGCCCGTCAGTTAAATGACCTCCAATAGCTTGACGAAATAATGCCTTCCGCACATTTAAAGGGGAATGCTGTTTTTCGTTTTGATCCCTTCGCATATCCTCTAAAGAAGAATTTTCCCAAATATTCAGATATGCCTCAATTCGGCTTTGAAAAAAGTTTATCGCTGCTGCGGTGTATTCCATTTTGTTCTCCTTTTTTATAATAACTTAGCTCAAAATAATGCAATTAGGGTAAAATGGGAAGATAAATTCCCCTTTGCCACAAAGATTACAGGTTTTGCCATATCGGATTTATGCAAACCTCTTTATTGCTAATAATAACATAATTATGCATTCTGGTTATTTGTCAAATTGTTTTGTGAAAAAAACACAAAAAGCCCGGTTTATTTATAGCTGTATTTTATTTAACCAAGCGAAAAACACGGTTACCAAATTTAAAACTGGAATCCTTATACCTATAGCTATAGCATAGTTAAGCGTTCCTATAGTTAATCAAGAAAATGTTTGACGAAAATCGGGCTTAGCTTTATAAGGTATAAATGGAAAAAATATTAAAAGATTATCTTAATAGCTTACAGGGAGTTCTAAATCGCGGCGATGCGCGGGAAGAAAGTTTCTATGAAGTATTGGCAGACCTTATGCGTCAAGCAGCTGAAATTTACAATTTGAGCGATTTTGCCATTACCATCCTTCCCAAAAAAACAGAGGCGGGAAATCCGGATTTCAGAATTTGGAACGGGAAAAATCATATTATCGGTTACATTGAAGCCAAACATCCTCAAGAGACCAATCTTGAACTTATCTATAGCAGTGAACAATTAAAGCGTTATACTGCTACTTTTCCAAATTTGATTTTAACCAATTTTTATGAATTCTGGCTAATTCAACACGGCGAGATTGTAAATAGAATTACGATTGGTAGAGCCATAAACGCTATTACTATGGAAAAGACACCCCCTGTAGAAAACCCAGATGCTTTTGGGAATCTTTTAAAAAGTTATTTCAACTTTCATATACCGGCTATTGAAAGTCCCAAAGAGCTTGCTTCTATCTTAGCGAGGAAAACCAGATTCTTAAGAGATGAGGTTATTTTGCTTGAACTTGCTGAAGAAGAAAAAAAGCAGCAAAAACAAATGCTGTTTAACTTTTACGAATCCTTCAAACGGCTGCTGATCAATAATCTAACTGAGCATCAATTTGCTGATCTTTATGCTCAAACATTAACTTATGGTATTTTCGCAGCCCGAACTCGCAGCCAAGGTGAATTTAATCGGGAACTGATTTATAAATACATTCCCAATACTTTAGGGATCTTAAAGAATATTTTTAAATTCATATCTTATGAAGAACCGCCTAAAGCTTTGCAGGTTTTGATAGATGATATAGCAGAAATTCTTTATGTTACCGATGTTAACAGTATCTTACATAAATACTATATAGAAGGCAAAGGTCTGGATCCTATTGTCTATTTTTACGAGACCTTTTTAAATGAATATGATCCTGAATTGAGAGAAAAACGCGGGGTCTATTATACTCCCGAACCGGCTGTTCGTTATATTGTTCACAGCGTTAATACTCTTCTTAAGCTCCGGTTTGGATTATCGGAGGGTCTTGCATCTTCTGAAGTTACTTTACTTGATCCCGCTGCCGGAACTTTAACTTTTCCCGCTGAAGCAATAAAGATAGCAGTGCAGGAATTTAAAACGAAATATGGTAGCGGTTCTATAAATAAACTTATTAAAGAGCATATTCTCCCCCATTTTTATGCAATAGAACTAATGATGGCACCCTATACTGTAGGACACTTAAAAATTAGTTACTTACTAACGGAATTGGGTTATCCGATTTCCGAAGAAGAACGTTTTCAACTATACCTATCCAATACTTTGGAACCGGATATTCCTGAACAAATAGAGTTACCCTTTTTATTTGATATTACGGAGGAATGCATCCTGGCAAATAAAATTAAAGACCAGGAACCGATTTTAGTAATTATGGGTAATCCTCCCTATAGCGGAGAAAGCGAAAATAAAAATAAATGGATAGATAACTTACTTAAAGCAGATATAGACGGGGCACAAAGTTATTATAAAGTTGATGGCAAACCCCTCCAGGAAAAAAATCCTAAATGGCTTCAGGATGATTATGTAAAATTTCTGCGCTTTGCCCAATGGAAAATAAGTAAAGCCGGCAAAGGTATTGTAGGTATGATAACTAATCACGGTTATCTGGATAATCCTACTTTTAGAGGTATGCGGCAAAGTTTACTAACCACCTTTGATGAAATCTATATTTTGGATTTGCATGGAAATTCCAAAAAGAAAGAAAAGACACCGGAAGGCACAAAGGACGAAAATGTTTTTGATATTCAACAAGGAACCGCTATTGTGCTGATGGTGAAAAAACCTGAAGCTAAAAAACATATTTGCCATTACGAACTTTACGGTTTACGGGAAGAAAAATATAGCTGGTTAAATAATACCGAATTCAAAGCTGAAAATTATCAACCGATTTCGCCTCATAGTCCTTTTTATTTGTTTAAGCCCGAAACAAGCAATTATGAATATTATCTTAAGTGGAGCTCACTACCGGAAATATTTCCTTTAAATAGTGTAGGAGTAGTTACCTCCCGCGATGCATTAACTATCCAGCCCACAAAAGAAAAAGTCCGGAAAACTATTCACCATTTTGCTTCTCTGGATGCCAGTGAAGCCCGAATCGCTTATAAACTCAGAAAGGACTCGCGTGACTGGAAAATTAGTTTAGCTCAAAAAGATCTTAAAGATAGCGGATTGAAAGATGAAAATATTGTACCTATTCTATACCGACCTTTTGATATCCGCTATACATACTATACAGGTAATAGCAGGGGATTTCATTGTAGAACCAGAAAAGCCGTTATGCAGCATTTACTGAAAGAAAACATTGCATTGATTTCTGTTAGACAGGTAAAAACTTCTGCTAATTGGCAACATATCTTTATAGGTAATTGCATTACTGAAAGTTGCGTTATCTCTAATAATACAAGTGAAATAAGCTATGTTTATCCTCTGCAAATTGTTAATGATCCTCCCCAAGGAGAAATTATTACTGAGAAGAATAAAGCATTTAATTACTCTATAGAGGTTTTAAATCATTTTAAGACCCTTTGGGGAAAGAAATTCCAACCGGAGCAATTATTTTTTTATATTTATGCTGTTCTACATAGTAATATCTACCGTCGGAAATATGCTGAATATTTAAGAATTGACTTCCCAAGAATACCTTTTACAGAGAACTATTCTCTCTTTTCCAAATTAGCAAATCTGGGTAAGGAACTTGCCGATTTGCATCTATTAAAAAGTCCTCTGCTTGATCCTCCAGTTGTTAAATATCAGGGAACCGGACCAGATGATAGTGTGGAAAAGGTTTTATATAATCCTGCGGAGAGAACAATCAGGATCAACAAGTATAAATATTTTGAAGGCATCAGCGAAGAGGTATGGAATTTTTCCATCGGAGGTTATCAAGTTCTGGCAAAATACTTGAAAGACCGTAAAGGCAGAACTCTGGAAGATCCTATCCTTGTTTGTAAAATTGCTACTGCTCTAATTAAAACTTTGGAATTACAAAAACCCATAGATAATCTTTATTCCGATTTGGAATCTGCTTTATGAAAAAGCGGTTCCGGTAAATAATCCCAAACACGCTTTTCTAAAAAAAGAGCTCACAATCCAGATTTACATATTTTCAGGTTTGCCTTACACATTCAGAACAGAGGTGATAACGGCAAAAGCGGTAATAAATATCTATCAGACCTTGCTGGTAAAGGGTTTGTTTGTTTACAGCGCTAACTTGACCGGGATTTATATGATTGCACATAAAGCGGGTGATATAGTTTTCCGGCAGGGCTTTAAAGGTTATATATGATTGCAGAACGGATTCCGTCATTTCTGTCCTTGCCAGTTTTTGATAGTAAAGATAGAGAATGGGCAGATAAATATTAATGTAAATGTTGTTGATAACGGTAATACCCAAGCCAGGGTTATTTGGCATCAATCCTTCCTGTTTAGGTTTAAACTGTTTACAAAATGCCTGGTATCTTTTTTGCGGATTGGGTTTGTCTGCTTCAACGGTATTGAGAAAGAAATTTAAAACCCCTTCCTGTAAACAGTGATAGAGAAATTCACTTAATAGAATAAGACGAAAAACCGGATGATTTCCTGGACGGATACGAAAAAGTTGCCAATCCGTATTAATTTTACGCGCATAGAATTTCTGTTTCTCAAAAGCAGAAGCAAGAGTATCATAAAGCTCATTGGTTAAACGGTTACGACTTTTGGCTAATAACCCGGAAGAACCAACAAAGATGCTAATCATTTCTTCAGTTGTAAGTCCCTCTTTATACCATTCTTTCAATTTGGCAAAGGAAATGTTCTGCGCCAGTTGAAAAAGATTGAATTTATTCTTGTCATAGCCGGCAGCTTCCATCATTCCTTCATAGAGAATTTGATCAAAATCGCTTAAAGACAGGGAAGCATTAAATCTGCGCACTTTACCCATAAAACGCTGTTTTCCGGAGAAGGATAAAATGCTTAGTAATCGGTCATTATCAATAGCAGAAAGCAGATCGCAATAATCACTGCCGCTGGCTAAGGTCTTATCACCAATATCAGCAAGCAGTTTTTGAATTTCAGCGGACAGCTGATTCTTCAATTCCAGAATTTCTACCAGTTCACCATTTTCTTTCATCGTGAAGGGAGAAGGGCTGTCATTATTCAAGACAATATGTAAAATAACCTGATTGTAAAATACATCTTCCTGATGAGAGTGTTTAATCCAATCCTGAGTGTTTATATGAATTTCCACTGCCCCCTGTAAGTCCTCTCCCTCAATAGAAATTATGGCATTAACAAAATCGGGACCCCGAAAAGTATTGAATTGACCCTGGTAATTCACTTTCAGGTCTTTACCGCTAACCGTTTTCAGATTTGCAGCCAGGTGCCCTTCATCCCAAATATGGTAGAGGAATTTTTCATCCATTAAAAATACCTTTGCAGCAGGTTATATCTTTGCATGGCAGAGGGTGATTTGTAGTAGGTTTGCGGCGTGTAACGAACAGGATTGGTTAAAATGCTGATAAGTTTCATTTCCTGAGTGCGGGATAAAGAACTACAGCTTTTACCATAGTAATATCGGGAAGCAGTTTCAATACCGTAAATGCCTTTCCCCCATTCCACATAGTTAAAATAGAGCTCCAGCATTCTCTTTTTGCTCATACAAATTTCCATTATCACCGTTGCCTGAATTTCCAGATATTTACGCAGATAACTCCTGTTTGTAGTAAGAAAAATAGTGCGGGCAAGCTGATTACTGATAGTGCTGGCTCCAAAACGAATTTTCCCCGCTTTCTTATTGCGTTTGTATGCTTCTTTCACCATTTTCCACTCAAAACCGAAATGCTTGTAATAATTGCCGTCCTCAATGGCTATCAGCATATTTTGGGCACTATCAGGAATCTTTTCCAGGGGAACATAATATCTTTTGTGCAGCGGATAACCACGCACTAAATATCTTTGTAACATCAAAGGTGTTACCGGAGGATTAACAAAATTATACAACAGCGATAAAAAAGCCACTATCCCCCAAAAACATAGATGGATAATAACAATAAATCGTATAATACGCAGCCAGATTGAACGCCTGCGTTTCAAGAAAAATCCTTATTACTGGTGAATATTTCTTATTTAGGAAACCTGAATCGGAATTCAGGATTTCTTTTCTATCTTGGTTTTATTAACATAATCAGCTAAACGAGCTTTCCTGCGGGAGGCAGTTCTATGGTGAATAACACCTTTTTTAGCTGCTTTATCAAGTTTGGAATAGAGTTCTGCTAAAATCTTATCCTTTTCTTCATCGGTAGTAGTGTTATGAATCTTTTTGGAAAGAGTTCTGATAGTGCTCTTTACATAATTATTACGAGCAGCTCTTTTGGTGTCCGTCTTCATTCTTTTCATAGGTGATTTGTGTTGTGGCATTTTTATCCTCTCTTAGATATAAGTATTTATTTATCCCATTTTGGATTGGCGATTGTTTCTGTCAAGAGAAATCGCAAACGAAGTCAAGAGGGCGAGAGGTCGAGGGGTCGAGGGGTCAAGAGGTCAAGAAGTCGAGAGGTCAAGAGGTCGAGAAGTCAAGAGGGCAAGAGGTCAAGAGGGCGTTACGGCAAAGCCAAAAAAAACCGGCAGTAATAAAAAGAAAAGAACTAACATAAGCAAATCAACCGTAATTCCTTGTAGTTAATATAACTATAAAGCCAGTCAAAACTATTCGGTGAAGCGGGAAATATACTATTGGGAGTAGTATTAGAAAGAGCCATATTCCTCAATTTCAATTATCCTTCTCTAATTTTATCTGCGTAATCTGCCTGCCATCATCTTTTTTCGGTGTTTTCGGTGTCCTCGGTGGCTACTTTCTCTTTTCTCATCTGCGTAATCTGCGTAATCTGCGTGCCTTCATCTTTTTTCGGTGTCCTCGGTGGCTAATTTCTCTTTTTTTATCTGCGTAATCTGCGTAATCTGCGTGCCCTCATCTTTTTTCGGTGGCTACTTTTCCCTTACAATGTATAAATAACAATATCTGCAGCGTATTTCCGGTGCAATTCATTCAGATGTCTTAAAAGCCGGTATTCTCTTTCAATTTGTTGCACCCTGGCATACAGGGAATCTTTAATCTCTTCAAAGGGAATATATTCTTTATCTTTGTGACCTGTCTTCATCAAAATATGATAGCCGTAAGGGGATTTGAATGGCTGGCTGATTTCATCCATTTTTAAGGAAAAGGCAACTTCTTCAATTTCAGGTATCATTTTTCCTTTAGGAAACCAGCCCAAATCTCCGCAGACAGTATTACTGGGGCAATCGGAATATTTTTGGCAGTAATAAATGAAGCTATTTGCGTTATGAATTTGTTTACGAAGCTGCATCGCTTTAGCTTTGCTTTCTTCGTTGTTATCGCTAATCAGGATATGCGAGCAGCGCACCTGTTCCGGTTTTAAAAAATATTCTTTTTGTTCTTCGTAGAATTCCTGAATTTTAGCGTTTGTTACAGGAATATTTTGCGGGCACACGGAATTGATGTATTTGTTAATCATCAAGTTCTGTTTTAGGAGTTTTTCCATCTCCTGGGGAGATAATTCTTCCAGCGAAGTGCTCCAGAGTTTCAGGGTATCTTCTTTATCCAGAAGTTCCCATATAGCGTTATCGTATTCGGTATCACTTATTTTTATGCCTGTTTCAATTGCTTTATAGAGCAATAGGCATCTATCTATCAAACGCTTTAAAGCTCCTTCCAGGCATTTTTGCTGTTCAGCACCGCTAACTTTTGCGCATTCGCGTTCCAAATCTACCCGGGTTATTTCAAATTCAAATACTTTGGCTACTATTGGCATTTACCACCTCGGCTTAACCTATCCTTTTTTCGGTATGATTATATTATAAAGAATAATTTAATCAAGACAGGGTAGGTTGTCAAATTGAAAGTGAGCTGATATTAAAGAATTGCTTATAGCGGTGTGGAAACTGTGATGCCTGCAGAAGAAATAGTCAAATCAAAGGTGCCCCTCCGATACCAGGTAATCTGTCTTTTAGCATAGTTTCGTTGATGTTGGGCAGCCAGGATAGTGCACTGTTCCAAGCTCGCTTCTTTTTGGAAGTAAGGCAAAAATTCCTTATAACCAAGACATTTAAGCCCGGGTGAATTTTCCGTGTAACCCAAGGCAAAAAGGTTTTCAATTTCATCCAGCAAGCCCTGAGCCAGCATTTTTTCCATTCGCAGATTAATTCGTTGGTATAGTTGCGGACGGGGAATATCTATCAGGATACGGAAAGCGTTATATTTACAATCCGCTTTTTGCTTAAGCCAATGTTCCGATAAGGGAAGCCCCGTACCCAAGGCAACTTCCAAACCGCGTAAAATGCGTTGGGTATCATTTTCGTTTATTTTACCGGCAAAATCGGGATCAAGCTGTTGCAATTCAGAATACAAAGCAGCAAGACCTTCCTCTTTATAGCGTTGTTTCAAATTTTGTCTAATTTCTTCCGGTAAAGGAGGCAGGGTAAAAAGTCCTTTCAACAGCGCTTTGATATATAAACCCGTCCCTCCGCAAATAATAGGAATTTTACCTTCAGAATACAGTTTTTCAATAATCATAGAAGCATCGGCTGCGAAAGTGCCTGCATTATAACTTTCATTGGGGTCTATAATATCTATTAAGTGATGTTTAACTCTTTGTTGTTCTTCTTTGGTAACTTTAGCGGTGCCGATATTTAGAAAGCGATAGACCTGACGGGAATCAGCAGAAATAATCTCTGTATTCAATATTTCCGCCAGCGCTATGGCTAAAGCTGTTTTCCCTGAAGCGGTAGCACCTTCAATCGTAATTACCGGAATCATAAAGTGCGTTTAAATTTCTTTTCAAAATCAGTTAGCGGAATTTTGAGCATCAAGGGTCTGCCATGCGGACAAAAATAGGGCGTCTGACAAGCAAAAAGCTGATTGATTAAATTCAGCATCTCTTTACGGGAAAGTTTATGATTAGCTTTTATTGCCGCTTTACAAGCAATTGATTTTGCCAAACTAACTCTGAAATCGGTATTCACTTCCAGTTCCTGTTC
Source organism: Candidatus Cloacimonas sp. (assembly GCA_035403355.1). Classification (NCBI taxonomy): domain Bacteria; kingdom Pseudomonadati; phylum Candidatus Cloacimonadota; class Cloacimonadia (SeqCode); order Cloacimonadales (SeqCode); family Cloacimonadaceae (SeqCode); genus Cloacimonas (SeqCode); species Cloacimonas sp. (SeqCode). Next base: position 24,872 of record DAONFA010000008.1, read on the forward strand.
CAGTTGCTTCAATATTTCAATAAAGACCTTTCCACTGGCAAAGTCCGTTAGTTCTGCAGGGATTTCTTCAATCACAAGGGAATCGCCGCTAAATTTTTTTAAAGTAAAACCCACCTTTTCCAATAGTTCCAGATTTGCTTCCACCAGCTCTTTAATTTCGGCAGCAATATAGGGTGGAATATCTATCACCAAAGGGATAAGCAGTTTTTGCCGCACCGCGGGGGCTCCTTCACTGCGTTGAATCAATCTTTCAAAAATTATTCTTTCGTGAGCAGCATGCTGGTCAATTACTACTAAACCGTCTTCTACCTGAAAAAAGATATAGGTATTATGAAACTGCCAGGGATTGATGTAGTCCTCTTCATTTTTCAGTAAAATATCATATTTCTGCTGCTCCGTGGGCTGGTCAGTAAATATATCCTGGATTTCGTTTTCTTCTTTGTCCAGGTTCAAAACGGGCATAACTTCATCAGGAGAAGAGCTATTTTCCTGTTGGAAAAGGTCATCCTGGAAAAGCTCTCCAAATTCCTTTTTGTAAGCAGAGAACTGCGGAACTTTAATATTTTGCACAAAGATATCGCGTTCCAGGGAAGTGGCTTTTTCCCCTGAGACAGCATTTTGAAATTTATCGCGGGCACTGGCAAATTTGCTGTCTTCATAAGCCCGGAGTGCTTTAGTAAGCGTTTCCAGAACCAAAGAATGCACCAGGTTGTTTTCCCGAAAACGCACTTCCATTTTAGCAGGATGCACATTCACATCAATTTGTTCCGGCGGAATATCCAAAAAGATTATATAGGGAGGTGTAGTTCCTTTTTGCCAAGCGCTGGTTTTTAAAATAAAAGGTTCGTAGGCAGCTTTAATACTGTGCCTCACGGTTTTATCAAAGATATAGCGTCCGTTTATAAAAGTATATTGGGCATCAATAAGTTTATCTGACCTATCTTCCAAACCGAAAATATACCCGCTTACGGAATAATCAGAATAAGCACCCTGAACGGGAATAATATCATCCTCAAAAAAACCACCGCCAAAGACCTCTTCAAGGCGTTGTTTTCTATCCGAACAAGCAATGTAATTCAGCTTTTCTTTATCGTCTATCACTAACCGGAAACTGATTTCGGGATACACCAATGCCTGATAATGAATATATTTATAAATATGTCTGGCTTCCACAGGAGTCGTTTTTAAAAATTTTCGCCTTGCCGGCAGGTCTTTAAACAATCCTCTAACCGTTACGGCAGTTCCAGTGTTAGCAGAGGTTTTGGCTACATTCAGTAATTTACCATTGGCAAATTCTATAATGGTAGCCATTTCCTCTTCAGCTGTCCGGGTTACTAAATGCAATTGGGAAACAGAAGCAATTGAAGGTAGCGCCTCACCTCTAAAACCCAGAGAATCAATATGAATAATATCTTCCACGGTTTTTATTTTGCTGGTGGAATGGCGTTCAAAAGCCAGCATTGCATCATCAGAGCTCATTCCGCAACCGTTATCTATTACTCTAATCAGGTCTTTACCACCATTTTCTATAGCTACGATAATACTATCGGCACCTGCATCAATAGCATTTTCCACCAGTTCTTTCACTACCGAAGCAGGACGTTCAATAACTTCCCCGGCGGCAATTTTATTCCGAACATCTTCAGCAAGGATATGGATATTAGACACTTAAAACCTCAATAACGGAAAATACTGCCGTCTGTAAATTCTCTGATAATAGAATTATACGGTACCAGAGAATCGGCAATATCTTTACAATTGGCAATTAAACCGGAAAGACGCTTAGCTTCCATATAGGCAGAAGAGGAAGGAGAAACCCTCAATAGCAATTTCCAGGCATATTTACGAATTACGCCAATTTCATAAGTTAAACTGCTGTTAAACATATAATCCGCATTTTCCTGATAGGGAAAAATATTCTTTTCTTCACCTTCACGCACATCCTGCCAACGGCTTAATGTCTCTTCAGCGCTGTAACCCCTATAACGATGATCGCGAATAATTCTTCTAAGCAATCTGCAATCGGTTGTAGAAATCCGGTTATGATTATCTAAATTCAACTGATTGAGGGCACTTACATAAATTTTCACTTTTTTATGGGCAGGAATGGAAGCAGTTAATGTTTCATTCAATCCATGAATACCTTCCATTACAATAATGCTGTTAGAAGTGAGTTTTACGAAATTATTGCTGTGACGCCGAACTCCTCTGGTAAAATCATAGCGGGGTAATTCTATCTGTTCTCCTTCCAGCAATTGATTCAGCTGCAAATTCAAATAATCCAGGTCTAAAGCATAGATGGACTCAAAATCGTATTCCCCGTTTTGTTTTCGGGGGGTTTTATCCCGGGGCAGGAAAAAATCATCCATTCCAATAACCACAGGTTTTGCTTTACACGCTTGCAATTGAACGCCTAAGCGTTTGGCAAAGGTAGTTTTTCCGGAGGAGGAAGGACCTGCAATTAACACAATTTTCACCTCTTGCCGGGTAACAATATCGGCAGCTATTTCCGCAATTTTTTTCTCGTGCAGCGCTTCTTCCACCTGAATGAATTCTGAGACCTCATAGTTATCAATTAGTTTATTGATGTCTATTATATTATGTACGCGTAAAATATCCAGCCATTTATCCTGTTCCTGGTGCAGAGAGAATAATTTGGCAGGAAGTTGAAAGGGATTGATTTCCATTTTATCATCCCGACTGGGAAACCTTAAAATAAATCCGGGAGCTCTATAAACAATATCAAAGCTCTTTATTTTGCCTGTTCTTTCCACCAGAGGATGACTGAAGCTATCATAATACTTTCCGCATCTATATATTTCCACATTTTCCTGATAGTGGTATTTCAGGTTTTTCAGCACATCTTTGCGTCCCATAGAACTAAAAATATCCAGTGCTTCATCCGTTTTCACTACAATCTTTTCTATCGGTAAATCACTGTTAACAATATTCTGCATCTCATTTTTCAACCGACTGCAATCCTCTTCCGTAAAATTCTGCGAATTGAATACCTCGCAAAAAACACCGTCCGCAATGGAATGTTCAATAACCAGAGAGTGCTCGGTTCCCATCAAAGTATATAGTGCTTTAGCCATAATAAAGATAGTGCTATCCTGATAAATTCTATAGCCCTCCGGGTGTGAATAGGTGAGGCAATCAATCAGGGTTTCCCTATCCGGGGCGTAATCTTCATTGACATATTCCTGATGATTTATTTTAATGGTTAAGATCAGGGATTTATTTATCGTCGTTCTTTTTATAATATCGGTGAGCGGAGCGGGTTTATCCAGCTCCAGCAAAGTATGTTTAATTCCGTTTAAGCGAATGTCTAAAATCATTTTCTACCTGCTTTCCCTTCCTTTAGGGGATACTTGAAGTTATTTTTTACATAAACCAAGGATTTGGTGATTATGATTTAGTCAAGAAATTAGGAGATGCGGCAAATGCCTCAAATTACATCAAAACAATATCTGCAAAGAGAAATTGGACGCCTTGCGGGAATTGTCTTTGCCTCTATTTTTTTCGCCATTGGTTATTCCTGGTTTTTACTGCCCTATAATATGGCTCCTGGAGGAGTTGGCGGTTTATCTCAAATTTTATATTATTTTTTAGGCATACCCAATGGCGTGTCTATGATTTTAATCAATATTCCGCTGTTTATCCTCAGCTTCATCTTTATTGGCAAATCCTTCGGCAGTAAAAGTTTATACGGTATGATCGTAAGCGCTGTAATGACCGACCTGCTAAGTTTTCCTGCGCTTTATAAATTGGGAATTATTTCCGATCTGAAGCCCTATACTCATCTTCTTAACGGGCGGAAAATTTATGCTTTGTTAGCTCCTGAAGATTTGCTGCTAAGTGCAATAGCCGGAAGTGTTTTACTCGGAATCGGGTTAGGATTGATTTTCCGTTTTCGGGGCTCCACAGGAGGAACCGATATCCCTGTTGCACTAATTAAACAAAAGGCAAATCTTTCTATCGGGACAGGATATTATATTGTGGAAACAGGAATTATTTTACTGGTTGCCATTGCCTTTAAAGCCCCCAAATTACTTATCTGGGGTTATGTGAATTTATTTATTACCGTAAAAATTACCGATTTGGTGAGCGAAGGTCTTCCCTATATCAAAGGAGCTTACATCATTTCCGATGCTGTAGATGAAATTCGCCAGGAAATTTTCAGTCAACTGGATAGAGGTGTAACTTATCTGAATGGTGTAAGCGGTTTTAATAAGCGAGATATAAAAATACTTTTTGTGGTGCTGAACAGAAGACAGGTGCCTTTGCTTACGGATATCGTTAAAGACGCCGATCCAGATGCCTTTATGATTATTATGGATGTGTATGATGTTTTAGGATATGGATTTAAGTCCCGCAGTATCAATTTAAGCGAATAAACTTTACTACCTTGTTTAACTGCGAAGGCACTATCTTTCCTGAGGGCTATAGTTTTTCAGGGAAGATAATACAGACCGCAAGTGGCTGAATTAATGGTTTTTACAAAGGTCGCTTGCTTGTCCCTTTATTAACGGTTTAACAATTCTTTAACGATGCTTTAACTTCACTAAGGAAGCGTTAAAGAATCTTTTAAGAGTTATCAATGGCTCTATGCTCAATCATCTTACAATGAAGCAGGCATAAACCTGAACATAGTTTAGGATTTCATTGATGCTTATTCTTAATCTGTAAATTCCGGATTGTTAACGGGAAAGGCGAATGCCAACAGGTCTATGGTCTGAAATTGTTGCCGCATAAGTATTCCAACTGAGCATCCAATTTTCTGCTAAAATTGTTCTGCAATATTTTCCGGCACCTTCAAAATCGGCAAAAAGTTCATTGGAAATGAGAATATGGTCTATATGGCTGAGCGAACTTGGATAGGATACATTGGAATAGGAAGGCGCAATCGCAATTGGCATATCGGCAAAATAATATTCTTGCGGTTTAGCTAAAAAACTAAGAAATACATTATATTCATCCGGTTCTGCTATCTGGTCATTCAAATCACCCAAAACAATCACTCGGCTATCGGATAAATTGGTGGAAATATAGTAATCCAGTTCCTCACAGGCAAGCTGACGGCGTCTTTCTTCGTCCCAGCTGTCACTGGCGTCAATATTATTATCCCCGTAAGCTTTGAAATGATTATTGATCAGAATATAGTTTTCGTTATTCCAGGTTATATTCAGCAGATACGGCGGACGGGGAAAAGGATTACTGTCATTTTCATAGATAGTGTATTGCTCATTCACGGTAACTGTTCCTGTATCATAAAGATAAGCAAGACGATAGGCATCGGTGGCAGTGTAAACACAGGCAGCATAATTAGGGATGTCATCCGCCATTTCCATAAAGGCATTATAATCCATAATTTCCTGAAAGGCAATCACATCGGCATTTATTGCTAGAATCATTTGTTTTAGTGACGCAAGGTCTGTCCCTTCCGGAAAAGTTTTCAAATTCCAGGTAACAATATCCAGAGTATTGTTAGTTCCGAAAGTGATGGATGTAGGATCATTCTCTTCCGGATTTAAGATTGTATTTTTTCCGCAGGCGGACAGGATTACTAAAGTGATTAGTAACATTATCACTGTTTTTCGGTGTGGCATCTATTTTCCTTACTGTATATAATATTATTTTTTGCTTGCTGCTTCTTTTGTCCTTCCTGCTAAGCAGAAATTAACAAAATGACTGCATCTTCAATATAAAAACTATATAAAAGGTAATTTAAACCCGACTTTGACAGGGTGTAGTTTATAAAGCAATTTAGCAGCCAATTTTATAGTAAAATAGCCCCCAAAAACAAAATTACTAAACAGGTTGGAAGGTTTATTGCATAAATCTGATTAGATACGCTTTTAGCGGAGGATAAATGAAACAATATATACTGCTCCTGATGCTTCTTGCCTGCGGTCTGTTAACCGCGGTTACAGGGCAAAGCTTCTATACTGTCGGTTCTACTTTGCAAGCCCATTTTGAGGGCTTGAGGGAGGAATCTTCTTCCCTTGAACCGAACTATAATGATGATAGTGATACCGATAGTGGTTCCGTAATTACCAAAACCCTTGCTTTCCCTTTTACAGATGCCAGTTTACAGGTCTCCTCTATGATTTGGAAGGTGTTTGATGCGGAAGGTAACTTTTTATTTAGTGAACAAAAATATATTGATCAGGCAGTAAATATTGTAACCGGTTTTACTTTCAGAGAAATGCGCGGTTACACTATTCGGATTGAAACCCTAAAGGAAGAAGAGAATGGCTATCGCACTTTAAGCGAACTTAATTTTGAATTACTGGGCTCCAATCCTTTTCCTCTTCCCGCCTCAGTTTCTCCCGCTTTTATTGATGCCTACAAAGCTTTAGCAGATAATTTTGAGAATTCCTACCTGCGAAATTTACCTCTCAGCCGACCAAAAATGTTAATTATTACTCACAGTCAGCTAACAAACTACCAGCAGGATTTTATTTCCTGGAAAAAATCCCTCGGTTTTGATGTCTATACCGTAAATAAAAGCGATATCGGTTCGGATGTGCAACAAATTAAAAATTTTATCGCTTCGCACTATCAAACATATCAATGTGACTATCTATTCCTTTGGGGTGATGTTAACGGAACTTATGCTATTCCTACTAATTATATTACCTCGCCGGAATATGCAGAAACTGATGCAGATGATAATTACTACACAATGCTGGAGGGCAATGATTACTTTCCCGAAATGCTGGTGGGAAGGTTTTCCTTTGCTAATGCCAGTGAATTTCTTGCTATGGTTAATAAAACCATTGTTTATGAAAGTGCAAGGACACCCTTTATGAACGATACAAATTGGATGAGGAAAGCTTTAACGGTTGCCGGAAATTATGCTGAAGGTGATTTAAGGCCTACTACTCCTATTTCTATGTCCCGATGGTTGCGAGATAAAATGCTGGCTTTTGGTTATATGCAAGTTGATACTGTTTTCTGCCCTCCAACCTATCCCGGAACCTTAGCAATTCAGCAATCCATCAGTCAAGGTGTTCAATTTATCAGTTATCGCGGTTGGGGTGATGCTAATGGTTGGCACTATCCGGCTTTTCATATTCCGAATTTGGACAACACTTTTAACGGTGTCAAAATGCCGGTTGTATATTCCATCGTTTGTAATACCGGGGATTTTGCCAATACCGTAAATCCGAATTTCGGGGAAGCTTGGATGCGGATGGGCTCTATGGCAAATCCCGGTGGTTGTGTTGCTTTTGTAGGTCCTTCCGATTTACATACCAAAACCCGATTGAATAATTCTATTTCCAGCGGAGCTTTTCGCAGTATTTTAGATTGGGGCGTGCGGGGTTTCGGTTCCAGTGTTTTGATGGGTAAAATTGAACTCTACAAGAATTTCCCTAATGATCTTGCCCATAATCAGTATGTGGAATTTTATTATCATGTATATAACATTTTAAGTGACCCCAGCTTGAATATGTGGGTTTTAGTCCCCAATCAGATTCCTGAAACCGTTATTGCCGGTGGACTCACTTTTCAGCAAAGTGATAGTTTTATCCGCATAAATGCCCCGAATTTAAATAGCGGTATAGTTTCCGGAACCAGAGACGGGATAAATTACACTTATGCTCCGATAGCTAACGGCTATGCTATTTTGCCTATAGACCCCAATGTAGAAGGTGATTTAACGATAACAATCAGTAAAAAGGATTATGTTCCCCTGGTGCGGACTTTAACTTTGCAAGATAATGCTACTATCGGTATCGTTTCCAATAACTTAGCACAAACAATTCTGGCTCCGAATGAGTCCTATTCTCTTTCTCTGCAGCTAAAGAATTTCTCTTCAGATGCCTATAATAATATCAATGCAACTTTGGCTTGCAATCATTCCGGGGTAAATATAGATAATCCTGTTGCAACTATTAGCACTATCAATCCGGAGGCAACTGTGCCGGTTAATTTCAATTTCTCTACAACCGGAGCTATTAAGCCCGGAGCAGTAATTGATTTTACCCTCACTTTGGATAATCCTTCAGTAACCGGTGTATTTCAGTTAGTTGCCGGTGGAGCTGAAATACAGATTATTAATTCTACAGGTATTTTGCAGATAGGTAATGCCAATAATATTACTTTTACCGCAGCCAATCAAGGCAATTTTGCTATGGAAAATATCTCTCTGCAAATTCAATCGCTTACGCCAGCTGCTACGGTACAAAATACCCCAATTTCTCTTGGTTCTTTGGCTCCCGATGAAACCAAACAGTTTACTGCAACAATTACTATTTTGAACGATGTCTTTCCCGGAAATAATATCCCTCTGCGTTTTAATGCTACTAATACTACCGATTACAGTTGCTATAGTTTTTATTCTGTTACTGCCGGAACTCCGGGACCAAATTCTCCTACAGGACCCGATGAATATGGTTATTTTGCTTACGATTCTAATGATTCCGGCTATCCTTCAACTCCCGTTTATGAATGGCTTGAACTTGATCCTGAAGGTGGTGACCTTTTAGGTAATCTCTTCTTAAGCCCGGATGATTCAGTGTTGACTGTTCCTTTGCCTTTCACTTTCCGTTTTTACGGTATGGATTACAATAGCGTTACGATGTCCACCAATGGCTGGATTTCTTTCATTCCCACCGATCAATCCGATTTCTATAATTGTTACATTCCTGCTGCCTTAGGTCCGTATGCCATGGTTGCCGGCTATTGGGATGACCTGAAAGGTATGAAGACAGGTGTGGATGGAACAGGTAATCCTATTTTTGCCGATATGCGTATTATTTATTGGTATGATTCGGCAAATAATCGTTATCTCATTGAATGGAATAAAGCTTACAACCAATATACTATAGATTTGGGTCCCGATGCCTCTATGGAAAAATTCCAGATTATTCTCTATCCTAAACAGCAACAAGACGGGGATATTGTAATTCAATATCATACTGTTGATAACCCGGGAATAACTACCAACTATTGCACAGTAGGAATTGAAGACCACAATCAGTTACGGGGCTTAACTTATACCCATTCAAATGCTTATCCTGTAACGGCAACTACTTTAACCCCCGGCTTGGCAATTGAGTTTACTACTACCTGGCCTGATAATTATGTTACCAATGAAGATGCCTCTTTGCCTGTTCCAGTATGCAATTTAAGCAATTACCCCAATCCGTTCAATCCTGTAACTGCTATTTCTTTTACTGCCCGAAATGCAGGTTTTGCTACTCTGAATATCTATAACCAGAAAGGACAGCTGATTAAAACTCTGCTTAAAGACAATATTTTATCCGGTAACCATAAACTGATTTGGGAAGGAAAAGATAATCAGGGAAATAATGTTGCCTCGGGTGTTTATCTGTATAAATTACAGATGAACGGAACTACCCTGACTAAGAAAATGCTGCTGCTGAAGTAGGTTAACAGGTGAACGGGTTAGCAGGTTAACTGGTTAACTTGCTAACCTCTTAACTTATTAACCAGTTCACCGATTAACCTGTTCACTCGTTGACCTGTTAACCCGTTCACCTGCTAACCCATTCACCTGTTAACCCGTTAACCTGTTAACCTGTTAACCCGTTAACCCATTCACCCATTCACCCATTAACCCGTTAACCCGTTAACCCGTTAACCCATTCACCCGTTAACCCATTAACCCGTTCACCTGTTAACCCGTTAACCCGTTAACCTTTTTTACTATATCTTTTAGTTTTAGCTGCTTTTCCCGGCAGAAAGTGTATAAACCATTATAAACATTATCTACTGCTTCAGGGTCTATAAAATTGGCTGTTCCCAAAGCAATCATAGCTGCTCCAGCCCAAAAAAACTCCAATGCATCCTGCCAGTTATAAATTCCCCCCATAGCAATTACAGGTATTTTAACTGCCTGAGCGGCACGATAAGTTAAAGCCAAAGCTAAGGGTTTAATGCCAATTCCGCTATAGCCCCCGATTCCTTTTTTAAGCATAGACATTCCATTCCGATAGTCAATTGCCATTCCCCAAATAGTATTGATTAATGATATTGCGGTAGCACCTCCATCTTCAGCTGCCTTGGCAATAATGCCAATATCTGTAACATTGGGAGTTAGTTTTACAATTAGTTCCCTGTTTGTTAAAGGTGATAGCAGAGCACATAGTTTATATACAACATCAGGATCAATACCGAAAGTGATGCCTTCATTTTCTACATTGGGACAGGATACATTTAGTTCGTAACCGGAAATCCCTTCTTGTTTTTCCAAACATTCCAGCATTTGTGCAAATTCGTTTAATGAAGCACCCGAAATACTTACAATTAAAGGAACTTTAAGATTTTTTCGCAATATAGGTAAATCCTCAGCTATGAATTTATCCAAGCCGGGATTTTGCAAACCGATGGAATTTAACAGTCCTGCTTCTGTTTCATATAAACGCGGAGGTGGATTTCCCTTTTTCGGATTGCGGGTAATAGTTTTACAGACATAAGCTCCTAAATGTTCCTGAGCAATAAAATCCAGGTTCTCCAAAGCAAAAGTGCCGGAGGCAACAGTAACGGGACTATTCATTTTTAGCCGCCCCAAAGATGTCTGAAGCGGATTTAAAATTTGTTCCATAATACCTCCGCAGCATTAAAAACAGGACCTTCTTTGCACACCCGTAAATAATTCCAGTCATTTTCATTGCCAACAGGAATGGCACAACCGTAACAAACGCCAATGCCGCAAGCCATATATGCTTCCAGAGAACAGTAATGTTCAATATTCAGTTTATTGGTAATTGCGGCACATTCTTTCAGCATTGGCATAGGACCGCAACTATATATTAAATCAATCTTCTTTTCTGCAATCAATTTTGTCATCCCTTCTGTAACCATTCCTTTTTTGCCAAAACTGCCATCTTCAGTCCAAATTTCATCACAGGGAAACACATCGTTTTGTCCTGAACCACCATGCACCCAGTAAAGCAGATTGTGCTTAATTAATTGCTTTTGTAAATACCACAAAGGAGGATAGCCAATTCCTCCGCTAACCAGCAATATTCTTCTGCCGGTAACAAAGGGAAAACCGTTTCCCAGAGGGCCTATTAGCTCTAAAAGGTCTCCAGCTTTAAGTTTATAGAGAGCATTGGTACCGGTGCCTACTTTTTTAATGAAGAAACCAATTCTCCCTTCTGCATTATCATAAATAGAAATGGGTTTAAAAAGTTTGGGCAAAGAACGGATTTCTTCCGCATCGGCAATACTGTAATGAGCTCTAATTTCAAAGAATTGTCCCGGCTGGCATTTTTTCCCCAATGCCTCATCCCATATCCAAAGAATAAAATAATCCCCGCAGAGTTCTTCGCGAGAATATATTGTCTGTTCCAGAAACTGGTGTTTGGGTTTATCCATTTTCACTATCCAGATAAGTTATTTTACCGTCACAGATAGTCACCATAATCCTGCCGGGAAACCATTGATTGAGCCAGGGTGTGTTTTTGCTTTTAGAAAGGATATTTTCCGCTGAAAAAAGAGTTTCTTTTTCCAGGTCTATAATCGTTAAATCAGCTGTTTTTCCTTCTGCTAAAATTCCCCCGGGTAAATTTAAAATCTTAGCTGGAGCGATAGTTAATGCCTCAATTAAACGGTTTAGGTCTATCTGTCCCGTCTGCACCAGGTTTTTATAGAGCACGGGAAATGCCGTTTCCAAACCAATTATGCCAAAAGGAGCCAGATCAAATTCCTTTTCCTTTTCAAAATCCGCATGAGGAGAATGGTCTGTAGCAATGCAATCAATTATTCCTTCTTTCAATGCCTGAATGCAGGCAAGACGGTCTTTTTCACTTCGCAGAGGGGGTTTCATTTTAGTATTGGTATTAAAAGATAAATTTGCCTCTTCATTTAGCACCAAATGGTGAGGTGTAACTTCACAGGTAACCGGTAAGCCCTTATCCTTAGCATTTTTTACTAATTCTATAGAGCGCTCCGTAGAAATATGAGCAATATGTAATTGAGCTCCAGCACTTTCTGCCAGCATAATATCCCGGGCAATAATCACTTCTTCTGCCAGACCCGGAATTCCACTAAATCCAAGTTTGGTAGCCACTTTGCCGGAATGGATCTGTCCCTTGCCTGCCAGAGAATAATCCTCGGGATGAATAATAACCGGAATACCAAAGTTACTGGCATACTTCATACACGAAAGCATTAGGCGCGCATCCTGCACACATTTACCGTCATCAGAAACAGCTACAATACCTCCTGCTTTCATTGTTGCCATTTCCGCAATTTCTTTTCCCGCAGATTGTTTGGTAATGGCTCCAATCACATACACCTTGGCAGAACCGTGTTCTTCAGCCCGCAATTGAATGTATTCCACGGAAGCAATATTATCGGTAACAGGTTCTGTATTCGGCATTGCACAAACAGCTGTAAAACCACCATGAGCAGCAGCTTTAGTTCCTGTAACGATATCTTCCTTATAGGTCTGCCCCGGGTCTCGTAAATGCGAATGCAGGTCTATAAAACCAGGAAACATACAAGCGCCTTTGGCATCTATAATTTTATCCGCTTTGTCGGTAGGGTAACCGGAGGAAGCTGTTCCTCCGCTTATTTTTACAATCTTCTTTCTGTCAATTAAGATTTCCCCTTTTATGAACTTTCCCTTTTGATAGATGACAGCATTTATAATTAAGGTCTTCATTATTCATTCCTCCCTATGCTTTTCCACCTAAGATTAAAAACATTAAAGCCATTCTAACAGCAACTCCATTGGCAACTTGTTCTACAATGATGCTATGATTGCTGTCTGCAATTTCAGGTAAAATTTCCACTCCTCTATTCATCGGTCCCGGATGCATAATTAAAGCATTCTTTTTAGCATATTTCACGGTCTCTTTGGAGAGAACATAATGTTTACTGTATTCTTCCAGAGAGGGGAAAAGCCCTTCCGTCATTCGTTCCAGTTGCATTCTTAAGCCCATAACGACATCCGCATCTTTTAAAGCACGAGGCAAATCATATTCTACCCGGCAGTTATAAACACTTTCCATATTTCCCGGCATCAATGTTTTAGGCCCGCAAACAGTTACTTTTGCTCCCAGTTTTCCCATTCCAATTAAATTGCTACGCACAACGCGACTATTCAAAATATCGCCAACAATGGTTATTTTCAGTCCTTTCAGGTCACCTAAGCGTTCCCAGATAGAAAAAATATCCAGTAATGCCTGAGTGGGATGTGAATGTCTTCCATCGCCTCCATTAATAACAGGTTTACCTGAATATTTGTTAACGAGTTGAGGACTCCCGGGACTGCTGTGACGAATACAATAGAGGTCTATACCCATTGCATTTAAAGTGTAAACTGTATCCTGCAAACTTTCACCTTTCTGTAGTGAGGATATAGAGGATTGAAAACTTACAACATCGGCACTTAAACGATTGGCAGCCAGTTCAAAACTCATTCGGGTGCGGGTGCTGTTTTCTACGAATAATGTACAAACCGTTTTTCCCCTTAATGTAGGAATCTTTTTATATTCCCGCAAGTTAATCTCTTTCATTCTTTTGGCTGCTTCCAGAATGAACATAATTTCTGCCCGAGAATATTCATCCAGGTCAAACAGAGAGCGTCCTGTAAATTGTGGTGTAGAGGTCATCTTTTCTCCTTTCCAGCTCACCGGCTGTGATTAAAGGTTTTGTCCCGTTTCTTGGAATATGCCAATTTGGTCAAGTGAATTTTTTGATTATATTATAAGGTAACTCCTTTTTATTGATAATGAAATGAAAAAGGGAGAATAATGAAGCCGCTGTTGAAAGATCTGAGTTTCCAGCGAAGAAATTACTTGCCTGAATTGAGAGCTTTTATAAAAAGGATTTTAGGTATCCTGAATATTTAAGGAGAAAAAATGAAAAGACCGTTGATCGTAATTACAATGCTGTTACTGCTTGGTTCTATAACAGCAGTTACTTTACATCCACAGCAAGATGTAAACAGAAAACTGTATGCACCTGACCTGATAAAAGTGAAACTTAGCGCTGAAGCAGTAAGCCGTGCCAATCTTCCAACAGACCTTTATGCTGAAAAATCATCAACCGGTATTAATGAACTGGATCAGCTAATGTCTCAAACCGGAGCTAACAAAATAATCAGAGCTCATCGTGATGTTAAAGATAAAAGTTGGGCGCAGCAAACTGGTTTTGACCGCTGGTTTTTGATGAAACTGGAGGGCAAAACAACCGTGGAAGAAGCGATTAAAAAGTTTAAAACCAATCGCTATGTAGAAGAGGCAATTCCTGAATATATAGCCTATCCTGCAGTTGTTCCCAATGATACCTATTATGCCAATAACTGGGGTCATAATAATACAGCTCAGCTACCTGCTTATACTGCTTACGGTCATACCGGTTCAGGAGTTGGCACAGTCGGTTTTGACAGTGATGCACAGCTTGCCTGGAATCAAAGCCAGGGTTATGGTTCAGCCAGTATTATAATTGCTATTATTGACACAGGTGTTGATACTGCGCATCCGGATTTGCGTTTAGTAACGGGATATGATTTTGGAGATAATGACGGCAATCCTATGGACGACAGTGCAGAGCCAGGACATGGAACTGCCTGTTCTGGAATTGCAGCTGGAAAAGCAAATAATTCTTTGGGTATCACAGGAATTGCGGGTGGTTGCAGTGTTATGCCTTTAAAAGTAGCTAATTCTAATGGAGAGATGTATTTTACAGCTATAGAGAATGCGTTAACTTATGCGGCTGATAATAGTGCTCATATTGCCAGTATGAGTTTGGGTGCAACGGATGTAGAAGAAGGAGATTCACCTTCTACGGACGCTGCCTTAAATTATGCCTATAATTCCGGTGTAACATTATTTGCCGCTACAGGAAACGAGGATAATTCCACTATTTCTTATCCTGCCAATGAAACCTCTGTAATAAGCGTAGGCGCAGCCAGCCCTTCAGGACAGAGAAAAAGTGCCTCCTCTTCCGATGGAGAATATTGGTGGGGTTCCAATTACGGTATTAATAGTCAGAATAATAAAAAAGCCGTGGACATAATGGCTCCCACAATTTTACCTGCTACAGACATTACGGGAACAGGGAATGGGTATAATACCAGCGGGGATTATTATTTATGGTTCAATGGAACATCCTGTGCCACACCTTATGCTGCAGGAGTGGCTGCTTTACTGCTTTCCAAAGACCCCTCTTTAACTCCTGCTCAGGTTTTTTCCAAGCTTACTTCTACTGCAACTGATATGACTATAGATGGAGGTGCAGGTTGGGATAGATATACTGGTTACGGAATGGTTAATGCCAATGCTGCCCTAAATACTATTGAAAGTGGAATGCCTACTTGCATAATTACTGCTCCTGCTAACGGAACCTCTTTTGCCCTCAATTCTGCTATTACTATTGATGTAAATGCTTCAGACAGTAATGGCACAATTACTTCCGTTAATTTCTACATTAATAATGTTCTTTACTATACTGATAATTCCTCTCCCTATTCCTATATTTGGAATTCTACCGGCTTTACAGCAGGAACTTATACCATTAAAACCAAAGCAACTGATAATAGTAATAATGAAACAACCAATGAAATTTCCATATCCTTAATTCAACCTGTTACCCAAGCTATTATCGGCTCCGGGACTTCTGTAACGGGAACTTCTGATGCATCGCCTGTTAATGTATGGTTCAAAAGTTTGCACGGTCAATCTGTCTATACTAAAGCAGAATTAAATGCTGCAGGAATTTTTGGTCCGGTATATATTACTCAGCTTGGTTTTAATATAGTTGGTTTGCCAGCGGTTACGATGCCGAACTTTGTAGTGCGTCTGAAGCATACTACAGCTACAGATGTCTTTACCTTTGTTACCGGTGATAATTTGGTGACGGTATATTCCAATCCTGCTTATTTGCCTACCCAGACCGGTTGGAATCTGTATAATTTTTCCGCTCCTTTTCTATGGAATGGAACAGATAATCTTTTAGTTGATACTGCCTTTGGTATTACCAGCTCTTATAATCGCTCCGGAACAGTTCAATATACTTCCATAGAAAATGGTTACCATTATCTTGTAAATGATAATGTTAATCAAACCAATATCTTTGACTTAGGAACTGCTTATTATACAAGACCCAATATTAAACTGGTGGTAGAACCAGCTTATAATGAACCTCAAATTGCAGTAACTCCAAATTCGCTGGATTTTGGCAGTATTCCTGTAGGCGAAAGCCAAACCCGGGAATTTACCATCCAGAATTATGGTAGCGAAACCCTAACCGGAATAATTAACACTCCCGATGGTTATACTGTTTCTGAAAAACATAAGAGTTAGTTTACGGACTTCAAAAAGCACTACTTCAACCCGCAATACTTTGAGTTTTAATATCCCTTCCGGCACAATCAATACTTATATTTTAAATTTTTCTCCTCTTGCAGCAGGAAGTTATAATGGCAATGTAATAATAGCCAGTAATGCTGATAACGATCATCTGGTTCATTTACAAGTTACCGGCAGTGCTTATGTTCCTCCGGCAATTGAAGTGAGCACCAATGCATTAACGGCAGCTTTGGATGCCGGCACGGAGACAGAGAAAACCTTCACTATTTCCAACACTGGGGGTTTACCTTTATATTATTACATCTCTCCAAGCGAAGGTGGCTGGTTAACCAAAAAGTTTACCCGTGCGGATAAAAGCATTGCAGGCAGCACTTTATCTTTGAACTATGCTAATTATGAACCGGGAGAGACATTGGATTGGACATTTTCTCTTTATAATAACAGCCCCGATAATGAATGGCTGAAAGATGTGTATATAACTTTCCCCGCTGGAGTTATTGTCAATTCTGCCACCAATTTTACCTGTGGAACTGCAGCTATGATTCCTGATTTAACTTCCGGTAATGGAATAACCATTCACTGGCAGGGAGAATCATCCGGGGGCTGGGGTGTTATTCACGGTGGAGAAACAGCTACTGCAATTGTAAATGTATCCATCCCCTTTACAATTAATGGAGACCTTGTTCTTTCTTACACTATCCAGGGTGATGCTTTCAATAGCGAACCGCATCAATTAAACGATCAAATAGTGCTTAATCAACTCGTAACTACTATCCCCTGGCTAACAATTGAACCTATGCAGGGTGAAGTTCCTGCTGGAGACACAGTAACGATAACTGCTTCCTTTTCTGCTCTCACTATTACACCTGGAAGCTATAATGCCCTTTTAAATATAAATTCCAATGACCCTTCCCATCCGCTTACAACTCTTACCGTAAATATGAATGTTCTGCGTCCTAATCATCCTCCGGTAATAGATTTACCTGAAAGTTACTCTTTCTATGCCAATGACTCATTGTTAGTGGATTTTACACCTTATATAAGCGATTTGGATAATGATCCGTTAACTTTAACTTGTAGCGGAAATACCGATATTAGTGTTACCATAACCGGTTTACAGGTTAGTTTCAGCTCTTTGCATAACTGGTATGGAGTAGAAACTATCACTTTTAGTGTTTCTGACGGTTTTGAGCAAAGCAGTGATCTTGTAACCATTAATGTTCTCTTGAATATTACCACCGGAGTAGTTGTGGATTCAGATAATTTACCTGCTACCTGGACAATAGATAACTCTCCTTTTAACATTACTGAGCCCATTGTTATAGATAGCACTCAAAATATAACTTTTGAGCCAGGTATCGTTATTCAGGTGTGGAATGAAGAACCAATTAATATTCTCGGTTCCATTTCTGCCAATGATGTAACTTTTTCTCCCGGCTTTCCGGATCTGTTTTGGGGTGGTTTGGAAATTTCAGGAACGGCAGGCACCCGAACAGAAAGCAATATTATCAATTGTGAAATCCTGAATGCTACTAATCCTATAACCATTATAAATTCCCATCCGATTATCAATACTGTTTATATAGCTCCGATTGATACTACAGCTTTAATAAACGGAACCGGAATTACGGTTATTGGTGTATCCCATCCTCCCATTGAGAATGTTACCATCTTAAGCTATAAAACCGGTATCCAAGTTATCCGGGGTGTGGAAGACCCACCAGTTGAACCGATTATAAACCATATAACCCTCAGAAATTCCTCCCTCTCTCAACGCCTGGAAGAAAATGATACCAAGGGTATGGTTATAACAGGAAAGAGCAATGTAATTATCTCGGATGTAGCTGTTGAGGAATATGATACCGCAATTATAGTAGATAATACCGATCCTCTTCAAGCTTCTACTCCTTCCCTGAACAATGTCCGTATTCGTAACACCAGCAGCACTTTGCGTAACGGAGACAAATGCGGAATTGAACTGAAGGGCAATGAAAATGCCATTCTGAATGATGTGCAGATTGAAGAATGCCATCAGGGAATTACTGTTGAAAATAATGGAATTCGTTCTGAAGCAACTCCTTCGCTGAATAATGTCCGTATCCGGAACACCAGCAGCACCTTAAGACAGGAACTGGAAAACATCGGAATTTTGATTGAGAATAATACCACACCTGTTTTGCGCGATGTTCAAATTGAAGATGCTGAAACCGGAATTCAGATTAACCCCGGGGGAAACATTGATCTGAAATACTCTCTTATTTTGAATTGCCAAACCGGCTTGAAAAATTATAGTGCAGAACTTATGCCTGTAACCCGTAATTGCTTTGTTATTGAAGAAGACCAGGTGCCACCTGATTTTTTGCAGAATTGCGTTGCTCTCTCTATCTATGCTACTCCCAATTTAATTTTCAGCAATAATACCCTATCCGGTTATCCTAAAATAGCTGTTATCACTTCCTCACATTTGAATTTATGGAATAATATCGTTTGGAGCAATACTGCTTTGAATAATCCTTTGGAATGTGTAAACGGAACTTACAATGTTACCTATAGCGATATTAACTATGGCACCCAGGTTTTTCCCGGAACCGGTAATATCAATGCCAATCCAAACTTTGTAAATGCCCTGGAGCTTGATTTCGCATTGCCATATAACAGTCCCTGTATTGATGCCGGAAATCCTGATACAGAACCAGACCCGGATGGCACGGTTGCCGATATTGGTTGTTTCTATTATCATCATACTGCTGCTTTTACAACTCCGGAAGGACCTTTCTTTGTTGGGCAACCTCTTCAGTTTATAAATAATTCTTTGGGGCATAATACTCCCGAGAGTTACGCTACCTGGCTTTTGAATGGAATCCCTGTTTCCAACACCTATAATCTGGATACAGTTCTAACTTCCTGGGGTAGCTACAATTTGCAGCTGGTTATGACTTCCGGACCCCTCGTGGATAGCAGTAGCGTTTTTCAATTTGAGGTTATAGATGAAACACCCCTTTCTCCGCAAAATGTAATTCTGGAATCAACCCCTGATAACTATATTTTGCGTTGGGATGCCGTTACTCTTTCCGTATCCCATACCCCTGTTACAGTTAGTAACTATAAAATCTATGCCAGCGAAGAGCCCTTTGGAACCTATACTCTCTATGTAAGTGTCCCTGCCGGTAGCAGACAAATTAACCTGAACCTGTCCGAACTTGGCTCTAAACGCTTTTTCCGCATAACTGCCGAAAAGTAAACAATATTATCAAGCAAATCCAGAACTAAAATAAGCCCGGTTAACTGCCGGGCTTTTTTTTGCTTAATCAGTGCCCTTGCCCATAAGATATATTGCCGATATGACTCCCGTATCGTTCTCGTATCGCGATATGGGAACGATATGGGAATCTTTTCTCCGGCATAACTTCAAAATACTGGTTTTGCCTTACATTCTGCTATCGCTTTTTTTCTCCCTGATAAACCTGAATAATTTACATTCCGTGTTGAAAATACATAAAAAGAAAAAGAGAATATTTGAACAAAGAGAGAAAGAGAAAAAGAGAATATTGGAACAAAGAGAACAAGAGAAAAAGAGGATATTGGAACAAAGAGAGAATGAGAAAAAGAGGATATTAGAACAAAGAGAACAAGAGAAAAAGAGGATATTGGAACAAAGAGAGAAAGAGAAAAAGAGGATATTTAAACAAAGAGAGAAAGAGAAAATGAGGATATTGGAACAAAGAGAGAAAGAGAAAAAGAGGATATTGGAACAAAGAGAAAAAGAGAAAAAGAGGATATTGGAACAAAGAGAGAAAGAGAAAAAGAGGATATTTGAACAAAGAGAAAAAGAGAAAAAGAGAAAAAGATTTAGGATTGAGAATTGAGAATTGAGAATGGAGAATTGAGAATTAACAGTGAAGGGTGAAAAGTGAACGGTAACCGGGAAAAAAAGAAGATGACAGGATGGAAAGGAAAACTTGGATGTTCATATCATTTATGGAAAAACATTCAAGTTTATAAATCCCTAAAATCCCTATAATCCTGTTCATCCCAGACCTATTATTTCTCTCTGCCTTTCTGCCCTCAGCCCTCAACCCTCTGCCCTCAGCTCTCAGCCCTCTGCCAAAAGCCCTTTAGGGCGAGATCGGATGGTTGACCTCCTGGTCAACCCCTTCTTGTGCTTGAACGACGAGGACGTCGTTCTTCCTGAACTAAAGCCCTTTAGAGCGAGTTTGCCAAATTCCGCTATGGCAAAAACAGAAGGATGATTACTTCCCCGGTTGCGGTAATAGCAAGGGTAATTTTCGTTACTTCTTCATAGAATTGTAATAAAAAAAGAAGCGGTATAGAGCAAAAACAAAAAATGGACTTTTCCGCTGATACCTCAAAAATTTTTTTTCTCACTATCTTCTTATCTGTCTATATGTTACCTTTGCCCATTAACAAAAAATTACTGAAAACTCAAAAAAGGATTTGCTTTAATTTAAATACCGGTTACTTTGTAAGAGCGTAGATAAAAATAATTACTGCTAACTGTTTGAATGCTTTTTTTAAGTGAATTAGCAGATAAGGAGATAAAATGAAAAAGACACTTTTTATATTACTACTACTCCTCGTTTCCGTCTTAGGGTATGCACAAAGCGCTGAATTAACCTCTAACAATCAAATTGGAGAAGCAGTTGCTAATGCAGGATTAATTAAAAAACGGCTATTCACTTTCCAACTTAAAATGACCGGAGGAGGGGGAACATTATCAAGTGTATCTTTTACGACCACTGGTACTTATACTGAAAGTGAACTAACTAAACTACAGCTTTGGTACAATACTGCTAACACCTTTACCAGCGCAACCAATATTTCATCATTAACATCGGGTTTAGGAAATGGTTCACATACTTTTTCTGGTTTAAATAAAATTTTAAGTAATACAACTCACTATTTCTGGATTACTGCTGATATTGGACAGACATTAATTCCCAACCATACTTTATCCGTTTCTGCTATCACAACGGATAATATTATCTTTACTACAACTTTTTATAAAGGTGGTTCAACTACAGCCGGTGGAACTCAATATCTGGAATATGTAATTGTAAGCGAAAATTTTGATGGAACCTGGCCCCCCAGCGGTTGGACATTTTCTGGTGCTGTTAGAAATTCTCCTGCCTATTCCGGGGGTTATTCTCTTGAGCTTCAACCAGCTGGCGACTATGCTTATACCAGGAAAGTTAATACACCTGGTTTAATCACTTTCTTTGCCTTGGAAAATACCGGCAGTCAATATTCTTTTAGAATTCAATATAGTACCGATGCTTTAACTTGGACTGATATAACAACATATTCTAATTCTTCAAATCCCCTTACCAGCAGTTTTAAGTTTTACTCTGTAGATGTTCACGCCGCTACTTACACTAATGTCTATATCAGATTCTATCTGGCAAGCGGAAATGCAGATATCCATATTGATGATGTGAATATCACTTTGCGTAGCCCCAATACTCAAGCTTCAACTGTTACTTTTTCGGATATTGGACCAAGCAGATTTACGGTCAGTTGCACAGCTGGAAGCGCTGCCCAACGCATAATGTTTATGAAAGAAGGTAATGCTACTCCGGTTGATGCTGCCAATGGTGTTTTTTACACAGCCAGTACTAACTGGCAGGATCCTGGTTCCCAAATTGGTTCAAGCGGATATTTCTGCATTTATAAAGGCACTGGAACAAGCGTAACTGTTACCGGGCTAACTAAAAGTACTACTTACACTGTGGAAGTGATGGAATATAATTACAGTGATGTAGCTAATACCTATATCTATATGCCGTCCCCTGCTTATAATCATACTACAACTTCCAGTACAGATCCTCCTACTGCTATCACTTTTGATAATGTTACTTTTTCCAGCATTAATCTTTCCTGGAGCGTTACTTTAGGATTAACTTATGTTCTCTTTCTTAAAGAAGACACAGCTGTCTATCCTCCTCAAGCATCAGGAACTTATGAAGCAAGTGCAGATTGGAATGTTAAAAAATCTCAACTTGAAGATTCTGGATTTTATTGTGTATATAATGGTACAGGAGGTTCGGTAACAGTTACTAATTTACAATCCAGCACTCGTTATTATGGTGTCATTTTCACACTAAGCGGAACAACTTATTCAACCGGTTGTGCCTGAGGAGGTGAAGTTCCTACAGCTACAAAATCAACTGACTATTTTGCCAGTATTGCAAGTGGAAATTGGGGAACAGTTAATACTTGGGATGGAACAAATCATAGATGGACAGGAACTACAACCTGGAAGTCCTCAAGGGATGGAACTCACTGGAATGATGCCACAGCCAAACCTACTTCCAGTGCAGCTAAAGTTTATATAGAATCCGGGCATATAGTAACTCTAACGGATAATGAGAGCTGTAGTATTTTACATTTTGACAGTGGTTGGATACAACTTGGTAATTATTATTTATCTATTAGTTCCTACGATTCGGCAAGTGGAACTCCGCAGTTCATTTACAATGGAAGTGGTTACCCTCAGATGACAACGCAGGGGACAAATTACATTGTCTCTGTAACTTCACAAGATATAACAAGTTTACCCTCTGAAGTGAATACTTTAAGAATTAATCTTGCTGGAGCAGATACTTTATCGGTTAAATTGCCAAATGATGTTACTGTTACGAATTTAGCTTTTGATCACGGTGGTTTGAGAATGAATTCCAAAAAGATAATATATAAATTCAAAAATGCAGATATTTATTCAACCAAGGCGAAATTTTATTCAATGAATATCAGGTTTACTGAGGATATTAATACTGTAGGGACTAACCACAGTTTAGCTCGCACTTGGTACACTTCCGGTTTTGTAACTGATGTATTTCAGGCAACTATGTATTTTCCGTCTTCTTTAACAGGATCCAGTAGCTTAAGATTGTGGTTGAGAAATAATGCTACCAAGGGTTGGTATTTGAAAGGTGAATACCCTGTTCAGGGGTCAGGAGATACAAGATATGTGGTAGCAGATGGCTTAACAAGTCCTGATATGAGTGGCATCGTTTATTTTGATTTTACTCTTTCGGAAGTAGATCAAACTCTGCCTGTGGAGCTTTCTTCCTTTATTGTAAGTATCAATTATCAGAACTATGCTCAAATATTATGGGTAACGCAAAGTGAAACGGAACTATCGGGTTTTCGTTTTTATCGTGGAACTTCAGATGACTTTGCTTCTGCTGTGGATTTGGGAGTTTTTATTCCTGCCACCAATACTTCTGCACCCAAATATTATGTTTATACAGATAAAGAGATAAACGCCTCAGGAACTTACTATTATTGGCTGGAATGTATGGATTTAAATGCCAATAGCACATTCTACGGACCAAAGGAATTAATCTTCCATCCAGGTAATGATGACAATAATATTCCTGTTTTGGAAGGAATCAACAGCATTTATCCTAATCCCTTCAATCCCGATACTACTATCCGTTTTGGAGTTTTGGAACCGTCAACCGTTAAAGCCATTGTCTATAACAACCGGGGACAGAAGGTTTGCGAACCGATATCCGGTAATTATACTAAAGGCACCTATTCTTATATCTGGAATGCAACTGATTATAACGGCAGAGAGTTAAGCAATGGAATTTATATTTTACAATTGCAGGTTGGTTCAAACACCTATATCCGCAAACTGGCTATCCTGAAATGAACAAGAATATAGAAAGTAGAAAGTGAGTAGCCCTGTAAAGAAGGTAGCATTATGATTTATCGTAAGAATAAATATATAATGCGATAGATTAGGTTGATAAGCAAAGATTTTTTTTCGTTTGCCAAATTACGCTATAGCAAAAAAAGAAGGATGCTTACTTCCCTCGGTTGTGATAATAGCAAGAGTATTCTTCGTTACTTCTTTATAGGGTTGTAATAAAAAAAGAAGCGGTTTAGAGCAAAAACAAAAAAAAGGACTTTCCTGCTGTAAGTAAGGAGTCCTTTGTGCTTTGATAACTTTTACCCGGGAAATAACTTATGGGGTATATAGGACTCATAACGACTAATATGAAGATGGGGAAAAAAGTAATTTTAAAAATCGGTATAACTTCAATTATTCTAACTATGTTATAATCCCTATTATCCCCTTCATTTCAGACCTATTATATCCTCTAAATCCTTACATCCTGAAATCCTTGTTTCTAAAATCCAATCAAAATCCGCTTGACATAAACCTCTCGGAATGCAATTTGGAATTATGTATGTATTCAGTGGAGTTTTAATGAAAAAATGGCTGCTTCCTGTTCTGCTTGGTTCTTTGCTGATTTTAAGTGCCTGTTCTCAAAATGTCCGACTTGCCAAAAAGACCCAAAAGCACTTAAACAAAGGGAATTATGAAGAAGCAATTCAGGACATTGTAAAAACCCTTAAGAAAAATCCCGATAACGATGTAGCTCAAGACCTTTTGGTTAAAACCTGGCAAAGTTACTGCTCAGCAAAACAGAAAAAGATAGAGAATATCATCCAAAGTAGCGAAATAAATAAATGGGAACAGGTCTATCAGGAATATACCGCCCTGCAAAAAACGGGAGAGGAAATTCAAGTTCTGCCTCCTTTGCTAAATCCCTATTCCGGTTACAGAGTTACAATTGAAATTCCCGATTACACGGAAAAAATAAAACAAAGCAAAGAAAATGCTGCTGCAGCCCATTATGAAACCGGTATTCGTTATGCCAAAATCAGCAACGATAGAGAGATGCAAAAGAAAGCAGCTTTGGAATTTAAGGCAGCCCTGAATTTGATTCCCGATTACCAGGATGCCGATTTAAGATATGAACAATGCCGTAAACTGGCAATTAAAAGAATAGCCGTTTCTCCTTTTGCAGATAAAAGCAATACTTCCGGAAAATACGGTGCCGTTAGTGATATTTTAACTGACTATATTGTCTCTCGTCTTATTTCAACCTCTGTAAACAATGAATTTATAGAAATTATTGCCCGTTCCCAATTGGAAACAGTGATGAAAGAACAACAACTTTCTGCTTCGGGTTTAGTGAATGAAACCGGTTCCGTTCGTTTAGGTCAAATTTTAGGAGCTAATGAAATCCTCACTGGAAGTATTTTGCAGATTAGCGTTTCCCCTGAACGCACTGTTAGTGTTCAAAGCGAAGATGAAAAGGAAGTTGTTCTGCGGACTGAGGAATATATTGATGCCGACGGAACTGCTCAAGAAAAAGAAATTAAGGGTAAGGTCTATTTCCGCTACCGTAAATATACTAAAACGGCAAGCGTTAGTGTTTCCACCTCCTACAGCATCCTGGATGTGGAAACCGGAAAAATAATCCTGCAGGAAACCCTGGAAGTTAAAAATCCCTTTAGCGATACCTGGGCAAGAAAGATATCTGGAGACGATCGTGCTTTAAGTACCAATACAAAAAGATTGCTGGAAAAAGCAGAGCCCTTTCCCCCATCCGTCAATGAAATGATTATGGAAACACTGAAAAATACAGGAAATGACATCGTGAATAAAGTTAGCGGATATTTAATGCAGTGAAACGGTTATTGTATCTTCTGCTCTTGCTTGCTACAGCATGCAGTATGGCAAAAAAGCAACCGGAATGGATTCTGGAAATGCCTTATGATAATGAATACTATAGCGCTGTAGTAAAAATCCCCCGTAAAGCACCTAACTATGTGGAACTTGCCAGAAATAATGCTATTCTGGAAATATCCACTCAAATCAGCGTGCAGATTGATTCCGATATTGCTTTAAAGGAAACAGAGGAAAATGGTATTCCCTCCTCTGAAATAATAAGCAGAATTCGCAGCTCCAGTAATAATAAAATTAGAGACCTGCAGTTGGTTGGCACTTATGAAACCAAAAATGACTATTGGGCTTACTATCGTCTTTCTAAAAGGGAATATGCTGCCTGGCGGAAAACTCAATGCGAACAGGCAATGGCTCAAGCCCTCAATTTGCTTGCGGATTTTGATGCTGCAAACACCAATATTGGTTCCGGAATAACCTCGCTTTTGCAAGGACTGGAACTGATTGTGGATTATACCGATAGGGATTTGACAACGCTTTACAAAGGCAATGAGATTAACCTTTACAACGAACTTTTCTATCGTCTGAACCGTTTACCCGAAACCTTCAGCATTAAATTTGCCCATAAGGAGATAGACCTTACTGCTAAGCAAAGAGAACGCAAAACCGTTGCTCTTGCCGTAAGTTACAATAAAAACGGACAAGAATATCCCTGCTCTAATTTTCCTGTATGCTTCATTTTCAACAGTGGAAAAGGCGAAATTATTCCCTTTGCTACAACAGATGAAAACGGCACAGCGGAATTAATTATCAACCGCATAACTTCTTTCAGCAATCCTCAATTTGTAGAAGCTAAACCGGATAAGGCATTCTGGCTGACAGGAAGAGATAACCCGGTAGTTAAAACTATGTTTAATAATCTGCGCTTTATGCCTGCCTCTTTAAAACTAAATGTCCGTCAGCCCAAAGCTTACCTTGAATATAGTTTTGATAATACTCCGGGAACTGACTTCCGCAATATTTTAATTAAGAAACTGCAGGACTTGGATTTGGAGGTTACCGAAAACCAAGATGCCAGCGACTGGACTTTCAAAGTTAATATCTATAACCGCAGCAGTAATTATCTGCCCCTGCTCAATCAATATTCTGCCACCGCTGATGCCTATGTAGAATTGCTTCAAAGCAGCAACGGTAAAAGTATTTATAATACTAACATAACCGGAATTAAAAGCACTGCTTCTTTACCCGAAATTGCCGAAAAAATGAGTGAACTGAATGCTGTTAATGAGATCTGCGATAAAGTGATGTTTATGCTGGTGGAACAATATATTATGTATTAGAGTGCGGGAGTTCAAAGTGCGGGAGTTCAAAGTGCGGGAGTGCGGAAGTTCAGGAGTGCGGGAGTGCTGACGGCACTGTAAACCACTCAGAAATCAAATCTGCGTAATCTGCGTAATCTGCTTAATCTGCGTAATCTGCGTGAAACAAGTCGTCATAAGTCCTTTCTATAATCGCGGTTAAAATTCCAGCCAGCAATCCTCATTGATATCCGAGGGCTTTTCTCCGGCTTTAATCTGTCTTTTCTCTGCTCTGAAAAAATACAGATATTCACTATTCCAGTTCCAATTAAGGGTTTTCCCTATCCCTGCAATGTTTTCAATGGCGTCTTCAGGAAGATAAGCAATTGCTCCACACTGGATATAGATTATGCGGGAAAGATCGTTTTCAAAAGAGATTTTGAGCGGAGAAGAAGGTTCAGGAACCAGAAAATACTGTCCCCGGGAATCCATAAATAGTGAGGCATTAGCTATTTCCCGAGGATAACTAAAGCATAACTTGCGAAATTGTTCATCTACAAAAATAAGATCCCCGCTTTCCAAACCAAAACCTTTTTGCATTAAGTCCTTGATTGCAATTGCTCCGGATTTGAGATCAATGCCGTTTTTTTGCAAGCTCTTATCCCAAAAGTATATTTGCCTGGGTTTAGGAACCGGCTTAAAACCTAACATCCGTAAACATTTAATATTCCTCATCCAGGCGTTTTCCCGGTAGCGGGTAAAAATTAAGCGGATGTTATATTCCGAAAGTTCTTCCGCTCCCAATTTCAAAGCCAGATAAGCATTGGTGTCATCCAGTTCTAAACGGTGAAAAGAAAGCTGATAATTGTCGTTACTTTCAATTTGCAAATTTTGCCAGGAACTGCCGGTGAAAGAATTTAGCCAGGAACTGCCGGTGAAAGAATTTAGCCAGGAAATTAAAGGAATGCCTTGCCAGGTCTCTTCTTTTTGACCCCCGTCTTTATCTCTAACAGTAGTGAAAGTAACAAGCTTTTCCTGCTTTAAGTCCTCTATGGTAATTTCTTTTACCTGCCCTTCCGGTAAATATACCTGAAAAGCCGAAAGCTGCAGAATCATTAACAGCAGACCCGGGAATAAATAATATTTACGCATTTCCTCATCCTTTTTTTACAAGCTATATTACAGAATATAATTCATAGAACCAAAAAGGCAAATTGAGTGCAGGAGTGCGGGAGTTCTTAGTGCGGGAGTTCAAAGTGCGGGAGTTCTTAGTGCGGGAGTTCTTAGTGCGGGAGTTCTTAGTTCAAAGTTAGTTCTTTTTCGGTGGCTTCGGTGTTCTCGGTAGCTAATTATAATTAATCTTGTAAATCCCAATAATCCTATTTATCCCAGACCTATTAAATCTGCGTAATCTGCGAAATCTGCGTGAAACACTAAAGTTGGGGGTTGACAATTTTACTTGCTGCGGATTTTTTGTAAAAAGCCGAGTGCAACTTCCTAAACTGTATTCAGTATGGAATTGCACCACAGGGTATAATTGGAAACGATTATGCCTCCCGTATTTGGAAAGGCAACAGGGAAATAAAAAAAACTTCATCCCTGTATGCCTCTATAGCTTTATATGGAGGAAAAATGAAAAGAATTAGCGTGCTATTACTCGCACTCCTTACACTATTTATGTTTGCCTGCAGTGAAAAGGACGACAATCCAACAGACACTAATATTTATGGTTACCAATTGGACCAATTTATTTCCAATGCCACTGTGCGTGATTTAGTTGATCCCTCTGCCAGCGATACCTTGAATTTCAGAGATTTATTTGCTTATGAAA
Source organism: Candidatus Cloacimonas sp. (assembly GCA_035403355.1). Taxonomy (NCBI): domain Bacteria; kingdom Pseudomonadati; phylum Candidatus Cloacimonadota; class Cloacimonadia (SeqCode); order Cloacimonadales (SeqCode); family Cloacimonadaceae (SeqCode); genus Cloacimonas (SeqCode); species Cloacimonas sp. (SeqCode). Next base: position 53,801 of record DAONFA010000008.1, read on the forward strand.
TTGTTGCCAGTGACAATTACAGTCCTCGTGCTTCTGTTAATGCCGGTTACGATTTAACCTGGAATTTCTTTAAAGAGGGCTATATTGTCCCCAGCGATAACAACCGCACCTGGTTTTCCCCTGACTTGGGACTTCCAAGCGCTTTCAAAGTAAAAAACACATCCCTCTTCAATTTATACCGCAAAGTGGATGTCCTTAGCGGAAGAGCCAGTAAAACCATTGAACTGAAGGGCTTAACAATTCATACCATTCCCAATTGGATTTCTGGAACTGAAGAAGCAATTAAACTTAGCGATTTGATTCAGGGTATTAGTTTATCCGATAGCAGCACTATTCGGTTAATTGCTGTAGATGACTATGCTAAAAATTATACTCCGCAACAAATTGCTGAGGGCTATTATCTGCTGGATTCTGAAGTTACCACTTTTCCAGCGCTGAATGATTCTTTAACTAATTCCCAAAAGAAGTTTAAAAAACTGGCAAAGATAGAACTAACCAATGCCGGTTTACAAGATTACACTTTTCCTCTTGCACCTCAAGATAAAAAAGATATAGCTATTCCTGTTCCTGCCAGCTTTGACGGCTACGAATCAAGAATAATGACGGATTATTAAAGATATTATATAGCTTAGAAGTGAAACGGCTGCAAACTATCCTGCTGCTTATTTTTGCCTGGATGGCAGTTGCCTTAGGCGGAACGGTAATACAGGATTCCCTGAAGACCTACACTCTTCCTACCGTTTATGTAATAGTGGAAAAGCCCTCAGAGGCAATTGGCTCGTTACATACAATTAGCAGTGAAGATGTAAAAACCTCCCTCTCCTTGAGAGAAGCAATGCAAAATAGCGTTGGCATCAGCGCTACGATTGGCACAAAAGACGAAAGCAATTTACGCTTAAGGGGTTTCAGGAAAAACGAAATTAAAGTGATGGTGGATGGCAAACCTCTAAATAATGGCTATTTCGGCAATGTGGATATCAGCAAACTCTCTTTGCTGGATATTGCAGAAATCCAGGTTTTAAAGGGACCAGCTTCTCCTCTATTCGGTACAAATAATATGGGCGGGGTAATCAATATTATATCCAAAACCCCGCCTAAAAATTACTGGCTGGAACTGAATACAATATTTAAACGCAACAATACCAATGAAGTGAATATCTCTTCAGCGCATAGTTTTGACACCTGGAATTACCGGTTAGGCGTTTCTCGCGAAAAATCGGACGGCTTTATGCTCTCTGAAAAATTTACTCCTACGCATTATGAAGATGGAGGAGTTCGTAATAACAGCGATAAATGCCTGTATAATGTTTCCGGCTCTCTGGACAGAGAATTTTTGAACTTCCATAATGCCGGTATTGACTTCAATTATAGCCAAATGGAACAAAAGAATATTCCTGCCTCTATTTACGAACAGCGCTATCGTCAGTATCGGGATTGGATGCGTTATCATATCGGGTTATGGACAAAAATGCAAATGAGTGGTTCCAGCACTTTAAATCTGCAATTAATTACTGCCGGGAACACCGATCGCTATTTGGAATTCAACGATCCTGCATACCAAAACCTTACTTTAGATTCTAAAATGAAGAATACCGGCTTAGGGGTTCATTCCCGTTTAACGAAAACTTTTGGGGATAATCAAAAAATAGATTTTGGCTATAATTACGATTTTCAGGGCAATACCCGGAAAGATAACGATTCTTACCAACAATGGACGGATTCGGTTGTCCATATACATCAGGCATTTACTCAATTTGAATGCACCGTTTTACCCAAATTATCTTTAACTACAGGAATTGGCATTAATACCAGAATCAATAGTGATAATAACAATTCGCAACCCCAGTTGGAACCCGCTTTAGGAATTGTGTATGAAATAATACCGGAAGGCAAAACCTCTTTAGCCATCGGACGCAATACTTCTCATCCAACTATGCGTCAGCTTTATTCAGCTCGTAAAGGAAATCCCGATTTGAAACCCCAAAATGCTCTGAAACTGGAACTAAGTCATCAACAGGCATTTTACCGAAATAAACTCTCCTTTTCCATTAGCGCCTATTATAATGATACAAAAAACCTGATTGATTTGTCTTCCCAAGGCATCTATGAAAATATCTGCAAAGTTCAATCCCAGGGCACGGAAGTTGGACTAAGCTATTCTCCTGCGAATATTTTTCAGACCAGCATCAATTACGCTTACCTGAGCTACCGGGAAAATAGTGATTATTACTTAACCGAGACACCTAAAAACTCTGTGGAATTATGCCAAAGATTTACCTTACCCGGTAAAATTAAGTTTCTGCTCTATAGTTCTTATAGAGATAGACGGCTTTCTCAAGATGACAGCGGAGGTTACCATACTTTAAATACTTACTGGAAGCACGATTTGCTATGTATCTTCCCCTGGAAAAACTATGAATTATCGCTGGGAATTGAGAACCTGCTGGATGAGGATTACCAAAGTGAATACGGTTATCCGGAACCGGGAAGAAACTTTTCTTTGGCTCTGAAAGCTAAAATATAGATAAAAAGGGTCGTGAAGGTTGTGATACCTTAAAGCCCTTCAGGATGACATCGGAGTGTTGATGTCCTCATCAACCACCTCTTACGCTTTATTTCTTTACCGAAAAGCAAACGGTAACGGAAACCCTTTATCCTATTAAACGATGAGGACATCGTTTAATATGGTTGACCAGGAGGTCAACCTTCCTGAGAAACGGTGTTTTCAATCTGCAACTAAGTGATTTTTGGAATACACCTATCTCCAGGAACTATATATTATCTGTGCAGCGAGAAAGAACTTGACAAATCTATGGTATTTGAGATAATAGAAGCCATAAAATAGTAGCTTTAGCAAGCGTGCTGAAAAGGAAGTGTGTTTTGCTTTTACAGAAGTATTTTGAAACGCGTTTCGAGCTTATAGAAAAAGAACTTGAAAATGCGTTGTCTTATGAGACCAAATATGCCCCAGAGCTTAAAAAAGCAATTTATGAAGCAGTAATTCCCGGCGGCAAAAGATGGCGTCCGTTATTGCTTCTATCTATGTTTGAAATGCTTACGGGTTTTAAAAAACATCGTTCTTTGCCCGATGCCGTAAAAGCTGCAGCAGCAATTGAGCTTTTGCATAATGGAGCGTTAATTCATGATGATATACCCGGTGTGATGAATAGAACTCAGCGCAGAGGTCAGCCCGCGTTGCATATCAAATATGGTAATGCCATAGCTATTTTGGCTGCCGATGCCTTATATACTCTATCTTATGAAATAGTTAGCGAGATGAACAATCCGGAACAGGTGCTGGAAGCAATTCGCATCCTATCAAATGCGACAAAGAGTTATGGAATGATTGGCGGTCAGGTTGTAGCTTTATCCAGCAGGCATAAAGTGATGAAAATCAGCACTTTGAATTATATAGATATGAAGAAAGTTGGTTCTTTGTTAGAGGCAGCAGCCGATATTGCCTGTATGCTAAGTAAAACGGATGAAGAAACACATCAGGTTATGCGAACTTATGCTATGAATTTGGGAATTGCCTATCAAATGATTGAAGATATAGAGGCAGATTATTCTCGTGGCAGTGAGGGTTTGGATGATGAAATTATTCCTGTTTCCAAAATCAGTTACACAGCTCTTTTGGGTTTTGATAAAGCGCGTAAGACGGTGGAAAATATGCTTGCCAATTCCGTTAAAATGCTGAAGCCCTATCCCAATAATTCTGTTCTTCTGGAATTCGTAGCAATGATAAAAGAGAGATTACCCTAAGCGATGGTTGATATTCATACTCATCTGTTACCAAATATTGATGACGGCTCCAAATCGCTGGAGGATTCTCTTAAGCAACTATCCGCGATGGCTGAAGGAGGAGTTAAAAGAGTATATTTAACGGCTCATTATTTTAGAGGTCACTATCAATATACTCGTTCGGAATATGATGAAAAGTTCAATACTGTGGTGAAGTTAGTTAAAGATGCCGGAATAGACCTTGATTTACAACCTGGTTTTGAGATATATTTACAGCCCAATATCTTGGCAGATATTAAAGAGAATAACCTCACCTTGGGCAAAAGTTCTTACATCCTTTTGGAAAGCGATTTAAACGGATTGCCCAATGATTTTTACAATAATATCTTTCCTATCTTACGAGCTGGATATAAACCTATTCTGGCACATGCAGAACGCTATGTAAGTATTATGCAAAAACCCTCAAGAGCCGAAGACCTGATCTATCGTAATATCTATATGCAAACCAATGCTGGAAGCTTATTAGGATTTTACGGAGAAAAAGTGAAGGACACTGCCTGGATTTTAGTTAACAAGGGCTGGACACATTTTATTGCATCTGACGATCATACCCGCGGCAAATACCTGGCTTATTTTGAAGCCCGGGACAAGGTGGAGGAAGCAATTGATAATCACACTGCGCATTTGCTGTTTTATGTTTTCCCTTCCTGCATTGCCAGCGGAGAAAGCATTCCTTATGAATATGTGCAAGTTTACCGTCCTCATCATTCTCACCATCATCATAAACGCAATTTTCTAAAGAGGATTTTTGGATAAGATTTTAATAACCGGAATAACCGGTTTCATAGGCAGAAATGTTTTAAAGGAATTGTTAGCTTCCTATCCTGATTATCAGATTACAGCTTTAGTGCGTCCCGGCACCGATCCCAAGCGTTATCCAGGGTGGGAAAAAGTTATTCGGATTGTGGAAATTGATCTTGCCGATACTGCTAATTTAAAAGAATTCCTTTTTACTAATGAGTTTGATACCATTTTGCATATTGGTGCTTTACGAGGTGGCAGAAAATTTCCCAAAGAAACATATCTGCGTAGCAATGTTTACAGCACAGGACAGATGGTTGAATATTGTCTTGCTAAAGATGCACGCTTGATTTATTGCTCTTCTGTTGGTGTTTTTGGAGCAATTCCTCAAGAACTTCCTGCAGGACCGCAAACTGAGAAAAATCCCGATAATTATTATCATTACACGAAGATTGAATCAGAACGCATTATCAATCGGGCTATTTTAAATGGCCTAAAAGCAGCCATTGTTCGTCCCAGCATAGCTTATGGTGAAGGAGATTACGGTTTTCCTTATCAAATGGTAAAATTAGTGGATAAGCATCTTTTCCCGCTAATCAATAAACCGGTTTGGATACATCTCTGCCATATTGATGCTTTAATTAAGGCATTTATCTATCTTACGACCAATAACTGGAAAAGCGGTCTTACTTTTACGGTTGCGGATCGCGAACCTGTTCGTTTGCAGGCGTTGGTAGATTTTATTTCGCGTCAGTTGCACGGAAAGAACTATCCCCGGGTTTTAAGGTTTGATAGAATTTTCTATCTCTGGGGTGAGAAACTTGCCCGACTGGTGAAAAATGAATTGTGGATCAGCCGTTTTGAGCTTATTTCCAAAAGTTGGTTTTACGATGTTAGCACCTATTACGAGGTAATGGAAAAAGAAGGATATATAGCCCATTTCACTATTCCCGAATTTGAAATAACTATAAAGGACTATCAAAAACACTGATGGCTGTTCCTATAATCAATGATTGGGTAAAATATTTCACTAATCCTGATGAGGGGTTGGGTTCTTCTTATGAACGCATTGTGCTCAATCAATTACTGGATTTTGTATGTAAAACCTACAATATTCAATCGGCTCTGGAAGCACCCTGTTTCGGTTTCACCGGAATAAGCGGCATCAATTTGTTAAATTTGGCAAAGCAGGGAATAAAGGTTTCGTTGGAAGATCACGATAAGGAACGCATAGAAAAAATAAGGGAATTGTGGCAGGAACTGCGTTTGCATTGCGATATCAAATATAATCCCGATTATGTTAAATTAAATTATCCCGATAACCAGTTTGATTTGGGCTTCAATTTTTCCGCTTTATGGTTCACCCAAAATATCCGCAGTTTCCTTTCCGAATTTTGCCGAATTTGTAAAAAAACAATCTTAATTTGTGTTCCCAACCGCAATGGAATTGGCTATAAAATGCAGATTAAGGATTATTCACCGGAGAAATATCCTTTTTTACATCCCGAATTTCTTGACCTCGCCACCATTAAGACCCTGATGAAACAAAATGGATGGCAATTACGGGACGAAAACTATATTGACTGTCCTCCCTGGCCTGATATTGGAATGAAAAAAGAATTATTCTTCGGTCGGTTATTGAAAAAGCCAGCAATGCAGGAAAAAGAAACTGAACCGGTTACTATTTTATCTTATTATCAAGAAGAAGATAGCGAATTTGCAGATAAGATGTTTAGATATAGTTTTGTGGAAAAGACCGCTCCCAAGCAGTTTAAAAAATATTGGGCACATCATTATTATCTGCTTTTTACGCCGGAAAATAGTGAATGACCCGAAAAAATCGTAATTCCATAATAATAGGACTCATAATCGGCATACTTTTACTTGCTGCCTGGTTATATTATACCCCTTTAGCTGAAATTAAATCCCAAATTGCCAAAGTCAATTATAATTGGGTGGTTATTGCTTCCATAGCATACCTTTCTGCGTATTTTTTGCGTTCTTTGCGCTGGCGTTTATTAATTCCTGCTCCTGCAAATCCTAATATTTTCAAAACCTGGTTATATGCTATGGCAGGTAATCTGCTTAACTATTTAATTCCCATAAGAGCAGGTGATTTTACCCGTGCCTGGTTTATTAAGAAAGATTATCATCTTCCCTATTTGAAAGCGCTGCCATCGGTTTTTGTAGATAAGGTCTTTGATACTATAGCCATTTTATTCATCATCATAGTTTTGCCTTTTATAGCAGTGGAGCTGAGCTCTCCGATGCTGATTTTGCTATGTCTGCTAACTTTAATCTTTATTGTTGCTTTTGCCATTCTCCTTGTTTCGGTTTGGAAGAAAGACCTGGTGGTAAAGATTATTGCCGCTATTTTTTCCTGGCTGCCTAAAAAAGCTAAAGCACGGATAAACCCTGCCATAGAAATGTTTATCAGTGAACTGAATCTCTTTGAACACCATCCCTTCAAATTGATTTTGGCATTTTTCCTCACCGCTGGCGGGGTTTTATTGGATGGACTTTATTTTTATTTGCTTTTCCGAGCTTTTGGTATATTATATCCTTTTGCTCTGGTTTTATTTGGTTACACTTTAATCAATCTTTCCTACGCCATTCCCCAACCGCCTGCTCAACTTGGCAGTAACGAATGGATGATGATTATTATTTTCAGTATGGGATTTGGATTGACAAAGACCACTGCCTCGGCAATTATGGCTTTTGGTCATATTCTAACAGCCGGTTTGATGAGTTTATGGGGTATAATTGCTTTAGCTGTTTTGGGCCCCGAACTCTTTTCCAAAGTTATTAAAGGAGATAAAATAGATGACTAAAGAAGAACTGATTCAGGATATTACTGCAATGCGGAGTTTGAAGGAAGCTCTGCTGAATGAAATACATCACACTATTATTGGACAGGATAGAGTATTAACAGATGTTTTAATTGCTTTGTTTGCCAATGGACATATTTTACTGGAAGGTGTTCCGGGACTTGCTAAAACATTGCTAATCTCTTCTCTGGCAAAAGCACTTACGCTTTCTTTCAGCCGCATTCAATTTACCCCGGATTTAATGCCCTCCGATATTACCGGAACAGATATCCTGATTAACGATCCGGTAACCGAACATAAACGCTTTGAATATATTAGAGGTCCTATTTTTGCCAACATCATTTTGGCAGATGAAATTAACCGGACTCCACCTAAAACCCAGGCAGCTTTGCTTCAAGCAATGCAGGAATATGCTGTAACCAGCGGAACCGTTACTCGTCCTTTAAGTAAACCCTTTTTAGTGATGGCAACTCAAAATCCCATTGAACAAGAAGGAACTTATCCCTTACCGGAAGCACAGTTAGACCGTTTTATGTTCTTTATCAATATTGATTACCCAACTCTGGAAGAAGAGCTTTTAATTGCCGAAAGTACTACGGGACTCGATGTTCCGGAAATAACTCCTCAGCTTTCGGGAGAACAAATAATTGCTTTACAACAAGCAGTTCGCTCTCTTCCGGTTAGTGAGCATGTGCTGAAATATGCTGTAAATTTAGTAAGAAAATCCCGTCCTAATAGTTTGGATGCTTCAGAAGAAATTAAACAATGGGTTGCCTGGGGTGCAGGACCTCGCGCTTCCCAATATCTAATTTTATCTGCCAAAGCCCGAGCGGCTTTGGATGGTCGTTTAACTCCTGCTGAAGAAGATGTTAAAGCATCCGCAATCAATGTTTTGCAACACCGTATTTTACCTTCTTTTGCAGCTCAAGCCGAAGGTATTAATTCCAAACAAATTATTCACTGGCTGCTGGAGCCAAAATGAAACGCCTAATCATCATTCTTCTTGGCTTGCTATGCTGCCTTTCCGCTTTTGCCATAGATAATAAGTTTCTGCATCAACTGGCACAAGTTAAAAGCTCGCAAGCATATTCCATCCGCTTTGATGAAGATCTTATTTATACTAATAATCAGAATTATATTTGGGTTTATTCCATTTTCAATGCCTGGCAGCCAAAAATGGAAGCAGCTTTTTTATCACCTAATCCGATTGAAGATATTGAAACCCTTGCTGGAAAACATCTCTATGTTGCTTCTAATGAACCTACAAATCAGGTTATATTAATTGACAGCTTATATACCGGTTCCCGCATTTTTTTCCCCCAGGCAATTGTAGGTGATAAACTTACCCGCGAAGGTTCAATTTTATATGTGGCAGACCGCTATAGAGGAATTGATATTATAAACTTAAGCGGAGGCAGCACCAGAGAACTTTTATCTACTTTCTCTGAAAAATGGGGTATTAAGGACTTCGTGGCAAGTTACCCTTATATCTTTGCCCTCAATGATTTTGGCTTAGTTGCCGTAGATGTTAGCGATCAATCATACCCTGTTTCTTTAGGAACCAATTACCAAATTGTGGATGCTACTTGCCTGGTTAAAAATGGAAATACAATTTGGATCGGAGCAGGGAAAAACCTGATGGCTTTCAATGTATATGATCCGCAAAAACCAACTTTGATAAGTCAAATTAGAATGACTAACGAAATCCTTAGTTTGGCAGTTAAAGATAATCGTTTATATGTCGCTTTGGGACGCGGAGGAGTGAAAATTATAGACATCACCAATCCCCTCAGAACTGAAGACCTCAATAACATCTTTCTCACTATTCCCGTTTATGATTTGGATTTGGCAAATGACTATATTTTTCTGGGTTTGGGAAAAGAGGGTTGGATGATCTATGAATACCGTTGAGAAAAGTTACCGGCAGGAGGAATTTGTTTGAAACGAATTATCTTGGCTCTGCTGCTAATTATGATAGGAAATTGCATTCTGGCTCAAGCGGTAACAAAGAATCCGACCAAGGCAGTTGCCTATTCACTTCTCCCGGGAGGAGGGCAGCTTTACAATGAAGCATATCTTAAAGCCGGGATAGTGATTGGAGTGCAAACATTTTTGGTTGCTACCGCTATTCATAACAACTCCAAAGTTCAGGATTATAAGGATAAAATCGCTGCCACTACCGATGAAATTCTTCAGCAAAGCTATTCGGATAAACAAAAGCAATATAAAGAAAAGCGGACTCGTGATTTCTGGTGGATGGGAATTACTTTGGCATTTTCCACTTTAGATGCTTATATAGATGCTCATCTTTCCAATTTCAAAGCAGAGAAAGATAAAATCCATCTCCGTTTTGAGGAGCAAACTCTTTTCCTGGAGTATAACTTTTAGCTTAGGCAATAAGCAATGCGCAAAACAGTTTTGCTCTTTCTGTTGTTACTTTTTGCCTGCACTCAATCCTCAAAAACCATAAGTATTCCGGAATTTGAACACAGTATTTGGGAGCTGACCAATCAGCAGCGTTTGGCTTATAACTTATCACCCCTTTTATATGATGAGGGCTTGGCAGATTTAGCCCGTTTGCATAGTAAAAATATGTTCACTTATGATTTCTTTGCCCATAGAGACCATCTTGGCTGTTTAGTTAGTGATAGAAAAAGAAAATACTATCCTCAATTGATTGTATCTTCAATCGGAGAGAATCTGGCTAAATTCGTTAACGGAACAAAAGTTTTTACACCTGAGGAAATTGTTACCGGTTGGATGAATTCTCCGGAGCATAAAAAAAATATTCTGAATGCTGCCTACACTCATTTAGGAGTGGGAGTTTTTACTGAAGGAGAGGTTCTACTGGCTACTCAGAATTTTGCTACGCCGGTAGTAAAATTACTTTCCGAATTACCGGAAACATTCAATCCCCAATTTCAATATGAGCTGCAATTTGAGTATATGGGTTCACAACCGCAAAAAGAATTGAATGCAGTTTTGAATTTTCCCGATTCCCGTTTCAAATATGACATAGATGATAAATATTATACCATCGGAATGAAACCTGTTACTTTACAATGGATTGCAGATAAACAATTTGAACTGATAGTAGATTTCCCTGCCGGCAAAGGCAATTATTCTCTCTGCTTCGGTTTTAATCATTCCTATCTGGAGGATGGAATTAAAATAAAGGTCAGATAGAGAACCGGGAACAGGTTAAAAGATCGGTAAAAAGTCATTATAGAAATAACCAGGCAAGCGGAGGGAGGTTTTGACTTACAATTTTCACCTGCCTTCAATGAAACCACACCCCCACATCTC